>JANMTJ010000429.1:0-2825 GCA_031390295.1 Oleiharenicola sp. | reverse complement strand
CCTCGAGCTTGATGCCGCGCAGGCCGGACTCGCGCGTGGCGTTGGCGTAGTCGCCGAGGTTGGTCTTCTTGGTGATGCCGTTCTTGGTGGCCATCACGATGTGATTGGTCCCGGCGAAGTCCTTCACGCAGACCATGGCGGCGATCTTCTCGCCGGCATTGAGACGGAGGAAAGAGGAGACCGACTTGCCCTTGGCGGTGCGGGTGCCCTCGGGGATGTCGTAGATCTTCTTGGCGAGACACTGGCCGGTGCTGGTGAAGTAGAGCACGTAGTCGTGGGTCGAGGCGGTGAAGAGGGTCTCGACGAAATCCTCCTCGTACGTCTCGGCGCCGATGACGCCCTTGCCGCCGCGCTTCTGGGCACGGTAGGCGGCGACGGGGGTGCGCTTGATGAAGCCAAGGTGCGAGACGGTGATGACACAGCCCTCGTTGGGGATGACGTCCTCCATGCGGAGGTCGCCGGCGTCGTCCACGATCTCGGTGCGGCGGGGGGAGGCGTACTTGTCCTTCAGGACGAGCAGCTCCGATTTGATCAGCGCGAGGAGCTTGGCCTCGGAGTCGAGGATGCCCTGCAGTTCGTCGATGAGCTTCATGAGCTCGATGTACTCGGCCTCGATCTTGCCGCGCTCCAGGCCGGTGAGCTGGTAGAGCCGGAGCTCGAGGATGGCGTTGGTCTGGATCTCGGAGAGCGGATACTTCGCCATCAGGCGCACCTTGGCCTCGTCGCGGTTGGTCGAGGCGCGGATGATTTTCACGAAGTCATCGAGATTATCGAGGGCGATGATGTAGCCCTCGAGGATGTGGGCGCGGGCCTTGGCCTGGTTGAGGCGGAACTGGGTGCGGCGGGTGACCACGTCGCGGCGGTGGTCGATGTAGCACTCGAGGAGTTCCTTGATGTTCATCTGCTTCGGCCGCTTCTTGTCGAGGGCCAGCAGGATGACGCCGAAGGAGGACTCGAGGGCGGTCTTCTGGTAGAGCTGGTTGATGACGACCTGGGACTGCTCGCCGCGCTTGAGCTCGATGACGATGCGCGTGTTCTCGTCGGACTCGTCACGGAGGTCGCGGATGCCGTCAATCTCCTTCTCGCGGACGAGTTCGGCGATGCGGAGCACGAGCGTGGCGCGGTTCACGTTGTAGGGGATCTCGGTGATGACGATCTGCTCGCCGCCGCCCTTGAGCTCCTCGGTGTGGGCCTTGCCGCGGGTGCGGACAATGCCGCGGCCGGTGGTGAGGTAGGAGCGGATGCCGGCGCGGCCGTTGATGTAGCCGCCGGTCGGGAAGTCGGGGCCGGGGATGTAAGTCACCAGCTCGTCCACCGTGATGGTGGGACGGTCGATGATCGCGCACGCGGCCGTGATGATCTCGGAGAGATTGTGCGGCGGGATGTTCGTCGTCATGCCGACGGCGATGCCGGTCGAGCCGTTCATCAGGAGGTTCGGCAGGGCCGAGGGGAGGACAGTCGGCTCGGTGGTCGACTCCTTGTAGTTGGGGGCGAAGTCGACGGTGTCCTCCTCGATGTCCTTGAGGAGTTCCTCCGCGATATCCTTGAGGCGGGCCTCGGTGTAACGGTAGGCGGCCGGCGGATCACCGTCCACGGAGCCGAAGTTGCCCTGCGGGTCGATGAGCTGGTAGCGCATGACCCAGTTCTGGGCGAGGCGGACGAGCGTGTCGTAAACCGAGGAGTCGCCGTGCGGGTGGTAGTTCTTGAGCACCTCGCCGACCACGCCGGCGCACTTGTCGAAGGGGCGGTTGTGGACCAGGCCCTCGCGGAGCATGGCGTAGAGGATGCGGCGCTGGACGGGCTTCAGGCCGTCGCGGGCATCCGGCAGCGCACGCGAGATGATGACCGACATCGAATAATCGATGTAGGCCGTCTGCATGATGTCGGTGATGTTGGCCGAGGAGAGTTTTTCGTTTGCGGTATACATTCTGGAATCTTTCTCGTTCTCTTGCTCTTTCTCGTTCTCGCGTTCTCTGAGAAAGAGAACGATAAGGAGAACGAGAACGATTTACACGTCCAGGTACTGGACGTTTAATGCGTTGTCCTCGATGAACTGCCGGCGGGGCGGGACCTCGTCACCCATCAGCAGGGTGAAAAGGGCGTCGGCCTTGGCGGCGTCGTTGATGTTCACCTTGAGCAGGCGGCGGTGGTCGGGGTCCATCGTGGTCTCGTAAAGTTGCTTGGGGTTCATTTCACCGAGACCCTTGTAGCGCTGGATGGAGAGGCCCTTGCGGCCGTTGGCGCGGATCTGGGTGATGATGTCGAGCGGGGAGAAGAGATCGGTCTTCGTCTCGTTCTTGGTGCCCGCGTTCTCGGTGAAGGTGTAGCGGGGCGAGGCGGACGGGGCGAAGGCCGTGGCGTCGAGGCCGGCCTTGGTGAGGGCCTTGAGGAGCTTGGTGACCTCGTTGGCCTCGAAGATCTCGTGCAGGGTGACGCGGCGCGTGGCGATGGGGGCGGTGGAACCGCCGGGGGTGGCGGGCGCCACCTCGGGGTGCACGGTCATGAAACCGGCGCGGGCCTTGTCGTCGGCAAGGAACTGGTGGGACTCCTTGTTGCCTTCGCGGATGCGGGCGATGTAGCGCGGGAGTTCGTGCGTGGCCGGGTCCTGCTGGTCGAGGTATTCGGCCAGCGTGGCGCGGTGGCGGGTGTTGCCGTGGCCGAGTTTCTCCTGGGCGGCGAGCATCTCGACGATCTGGTCGTGGGCGGTGGGGGTCAGCGGGGGCTGGCCGGCGCCGGCCGGGGCGACGAGAACATCCTCGGCGCCGAGCTCGAGGAGGAAGCGGTTGAGCTGCTCGTCGTTGTCGACGTATTGCTCGCGCTTCTTG
>JANMTJ010000388.1:0-5521 GCA_031390295.1 Oleiharenicola sp. | reverse complement strand
TCATCATTTCCAAGTCCGGCGGCACCGCTGAGACGCGCAACGGCATGCTCGAGGCGCAGGTCGCCTTCAAGGCCGCCGGACTCGACTACGCGAAACAGTTCGTTGCCGTCACCGGCGAGGGCTCCAAGCTCGACCAGGTCGCCCAAAAAGAGGGCTGGCTCGCCCGTTTCCCCATGTGGGACTGGGTCGGGGGCCGCACCTCGGAATTCTGCGCCGTGGGCCTGCTGCCCGCCGCCCTGCAGGGCATCAAGATCGACCAGCTGCTCGCTGGCGCCGCCGCCATGGACGAGGTCACCCGCAAGAAGACCCTCCGCGACAACCCCGCCGCCCTGCTCGCCCTCATGTGGTTCTGGGCCACCGACGGTCGCGGGACCAAGGACATGGTCGTGCTGCCCTACAAGGACCGCCTGCTCCTCTTCTCGCGCTACCTCCAGCAGCTCGTCATGGAGTCCCTCGGCAAGGAGCTCGACCTCCAGGGCAACGTCGTGAACCAGGGCATCTCGGTCTACGGCAACAAGGGCTCGACCGACCAGCACGCCTACGTCCAGCAATTGCGGGAGGGCGTGAGCAACTTCTTCGTCACCTTCATCGAGGTGCTGAAGGACCGGGTCGCCGACCAGTCCCTCGAGGTGGAGCCGGGCGTCACCAGCGGCGATTTCCTGCAGGGCTTCCTGCTCGGCACCCGCGATGCCCTCAGCGAGAAGAACCGCCACTCCATCACGATCACCGTCAATGAGGTATCGCCCCGTTCGCTCGGCCAGTTGATCGCCCTCTACGAGCGTGCCGTCGGCCTCTATGCCTCGCTCGTCGGCATCAACGCCTACCACCAGCCGGGCGTCGAGGCCGGCAAGAAGGCCGCCGGCGGGGTCATCGCCCTCAAGCTCAAGCTGGCCGCCGCGCTGCAGACCGCCAGCGGCCGGGAATTCACCGCCGAGACCCTCGCCGCCCAGATCGGCTCGCCCGACCGGACCGAGCTGGTCTTCAAGGTCTTGGAGCACCTGGCTGCCAATCCCGGCAGCAAGGTCGTCAAAACCGTTCGCAAGCCCTGGTCCGAGTCCACTTACGCGTGGAAGGTCTGAACTCGGCTGTGGAACTTTCGCGCTGGCCCGGCCTCCCATCAACTGCCCTGCGACCCGTTGAAACGACAGTTGCAGAGCGACCAGATAGTCATATTAAACAAATCAGTCATGTCCTCCCCGCGTAAATCTCTCTTTGCCCTCCTGCTCACGATCGTGCTCATCGGCCTTTCCGGTTGTGCCGCTCCGCAGCAGGACTCGTCCATTCCGTGGAGCCGCCCCGCCTCGTGGGAAGGCCGTATCCCCGGCATGACCGGCAACTAAGCGGCCGCAGCCCTGCGGCCGACCCTGTGCCGGCATGAACGCGCCAGCCGCCAACTCCTCGCTGACGCCTCAGCCCGGCCACCTCTACGTGGTGGCCACGCCCATCGGCAACCTCGCCGATCTCACCGACCGCGCCCGGGCCATCCTTGCCGGCGTTGATCTTGTCGCCTGCGAAGACACCCGCACAACCGGTACGATGCTCAACCGCCTCGGCCTGCACCGCGAACTCGCCGCCTACCACGAGCACAACGAAGCCGAGGCGGCCGACCGCCTCGCCGACTTCATCGCCTCCGGCAAATCCCTCGCCGTCGTGAGTGACGCCGGCACTCCCGGGCTGAGCGACCCCGGATTCCGTCTGGTTCGCGCCTGCCGCCGCCGCGGCCTGCCGGTCGTGCCGGTGCCCGGCCCCAGTGCGCTCACTTCAGTCCTCTCCGCCGCCGGTTTGCCCACCAATGGCTTTCTCTTCGCCGGGTTTCTGCCGCCCAAGTCCGCTGCCCGGATCGCCTTCCTCAACAAATACCGCGACTTCGACTATACGCTCGCGCTCTACGAAAGCTGCCACCGCATCGACAAGTTCTCCGCCGAGATCGTCGAGGTGTTGGGCCCCGACCGCGTCATCTGCATCGCCAAGGAGGTCACCAAGCTCCACGAGACCTTCCACGTCGGGCTGGCGGCCGAGGTGCACGCCAAACTGCTCGCGGGCAGTCTCAAGGGCGAATTCGTCGTGCTGATCGCGCCCAAGGACTTCGTGCCATGAGCTCACCTGTCGCCGTCATCGATATCGGCAGCAACTCCATCAAGCTGCTGGTCGCGACCCGCGACCGCAGGGGCCTGCTGAAGGCCCTCAAATCCCGGACGCTGGACGCCCGGATCAGCACGGGTATCAGCCAGGACAAACCCGCGCTCAGCGATGAAGGCATGACCCGCGGCTTGGGCGCCATCCGCGAACTGCTCGCCGAGGCCGCCGAATACTCGCCGGGCAAAATCCATCTCGTGGCCACCAGCGCGGTGCGCGACGCCACCAACGGTCCCGTCTTCCGGCAGCGCGTCAAGACCGCGACCAAGAGCGATATCCGCGTCCTCACCGGCGACGAGGAGGCCAACTACATCGGGCGCGGCCTGACCTGTGATCCTGAGCTCGAGGAGCTGCAGGATTTCTATGTCTTCGACCTCGGCGGCGGCAGTCTGGAGTGCCTCGCTTTCAAAAAGCGCAAGATCGCCCAGGCCGTCAGCCTCCAGCTCGGCTGTGTGCGGCTGACGGAGAAATTCCTCAAAAATCCCGCCGCTCCGCTGCTGCAGGCCGAGTTGAGCACCCTCGCGGTGCATGTGCGGGATGAGATCAAGAAGAGCGGCTTCAGGTTTGCCGTCACCGCTCCGCCGGCCGTTTTCATGGGCGGCAGCATGAGCACCGTGCGCGCCGTCAAGGGCGCCCGCCACCAGTTGAAACTCGAGGACACTCCGCCCATTGTCGGCATCGACACCCTGGGTGAACTGCTGGAGGAACTGGCTCCCTTGACACTCGAGCAACGCAAGGCGGTCCCGGGACTGCCCGCCGCCCGGGCCGACGTCTTCCCCGCCGCGATTGTGACCATGCTCGCCCTGGCCGACTACGCCCACCTGGATCGCTTTCATCACTCCCTGTACAACCTCCGCTGGGGCATCGCCGTGGAGGCGCTAGCGGCGCCCTAGCGCCGCATGGGTCATTCATCAGTGCTTATTTCTCATTGTTCATCGCCAGAGGGCGATTCGGGAATGACCGGTGACCAATGACTGATGATCAGTGAGAAATCTCAAAGCTTCCGGAGCGCCGCCAGCATCTGCTTGAAGTCCTTGGGCAGTGGCGCGGTCAAGTCCATCGTCTTGCCGTTCACCGGATGCGTGAACACCAGGTGCTCGGCGTGCAGCATCACGCGCGGCGGCACCGGCAGGGCGGGATTTTGCTTCCAGCCATAAGTCGTATCGCCCAGCACAGGATGACCCAGTGACTTGAGGTGTACCCGGATCTGATGCGTGCGGCCGGTGTGGATCCGGCAGCGCACCAGCGCGGCCTGGACGCCGAACTTCTTTTCCACGGTCCAGTCGGTCCGGGATGGTCGTCCGCCCTCGCCCGTGGTCATCCGATGCCGGTGCACCGGGTGACGGCTGATGCTCCGGTCGATGGTCCCGCTATCGGACTTGGGCACACCGGAAACCAGCGCGACATATTCCTTCCGCATCGTCCGCGAGGCAAACTGGTCCGCCAGCGCGCGGTGGGCGGCGTCATGTTTCGCCACGACAAGCAGGCCCGTGGTCTCCTTGTCGAGCCGGTGGACGATGCCCGGACGCTCCACCCCGCCGATGCCGCTCAGCTCCCCCGCGCAATGCGCCAGCAGGGCGTGCACCATGGTGTCATCCCCCGTGCCCACGCCCGGGTGCACGACCATGCCGGCCGCCTTGTTGAGCACGATGAGATGCTTGTCCTCAAAAATCACGTCCAGCGGGATGTCCACAGCCTTGAGCTCGGTGGTCTTCACCTCGGGAAAACTGAATTCCAGGGTCTGCCCGCTGCGCACATCCTCGGCCTGGCTGATCACCTTGCCGTCGGCCTTGACGAGTCCCGCTTCCAAGGCGCGCTGGAAGGCGACGCGACTATGCTCGGGAAAAGCCTGGGCGAGCACCTTGTCCGCCCGCTCGCGGCGGCGCCCTTCGGGAATTATGTAGGAGCTTGCTTGCAAGCGATTCGCATGGTGCAGGTCATTCCATCGCCTGCAAGCAGGCTCCTGCATTGATCCGGTAGGGCGCGGACTCCGATCCGCGCCGCGGCGGCGAAGGGACTCGCCGCCCTACCTCAGGATCGCATCCAGCTGGTCGAGCCATGGCTTTTTCTGTGCTTCCGGCATCAACGCCACCTCGAAACCATTGCGGGCGAGCCGGACCAGTTCCTTACGGGTGAATCCGCTTTTCTCCACGAGGGCGGCGTAGTCATCGGTGAGCGTGTTGCCGAAGGAAATGGGGTCGTCCGTGCTGATCGTCACCTTCACCCCGGCGTCGAAGAGCCGGCGGATCGGGTGGTTGGCGAACGTGATCCCGGGCATGAGCTTGTGATTGCTGATCGGGCACATATCGAGCGCCACGCCGCGTTGCTTGATCTCGTCCACCACGGCAGGATCCTCCATTGACCGCACCCCGTGCTCGATGCGTTGCGGTTGCAACTCATCCAGGATCCAGCGCACGAAATCCGCCCCCATGAACTCCCCGGCGTGGGCCTTGGTGTATTTGCCGGAGCGTCGGGCCGCTTCCCAGTATGGCGCCGTCCAGCTTTCCATCGGAAAATTTTCCGTGCCATGCAGGTCCACGCCGGCCAGATCCTTCCAGCCCAGCGCATCCTCCAGCACCGGTTTCATCTTCGGACCAGCCCCGTTGTGGTGAATCCCCAGGAAAACGCGCACCTCCAACCCGGCCGGCACGGCCGCGCGGATCGCCGCCAGGACCTCGCGTCCCTTGAGTCCACCAAACTCGATCACGCCCGAGGCGAAGCTCGTCTCGACGTATTTCACGTTCTGCGCGACGTGCTTCGCAAAGATCAGCTTCGCCGCCTCATGGTAGCGCTCGGGCGAAGTGAACCAGGAAAAGACCATATCGAGGAGTTCCCGCTCGAAATGGGCGAAGTCTGTGAACTTGAAATCGGGCGCCCAGGATGCCGGGGGCCGGACGAACTCCGGGCGAACCCGTTGCAGCAGTTCCAGCGGCAGCGCCCCCTCGAGATGCAGGTGCGTCTCGGTCTTGGGCAGCGACTGGATGAAATCGGGCAGGCTAGAAGTATTCATTTTTTGCCACGGATCGCACCGATGGACACGGATGAATGATGCAAAACGTCATCCTGAACGAAGTGAAGGATCCATCATCCAACATGGATTCTTCGCTGTGCTCAGAATGACAGGTCCTGCACCCCTTTCTTGAGAATCGGTGATCATCCGTGAAATTCGTGGCTACTTCACCTTCAGCAATTGATCCGGGTTAAGCTTCTTGAGCGCGGGCAGGACGAAGAGACCGTCCTTGCGGATGAGTTTGCCGTCGAACCAGATCTCGCCGCCGCCATATTCCGGCCGCTGGATGCAGACCATGTCCCAATGGACGGCGGACTCGTTGCCATTGCCGGCATGCTCATAGGCCTTGCCGGGGGTGAAGTGGAACGAGCCGGC
>JANMTJ010000381.1:0-2385 GCA_031390295.1 Oleiharenicola sp. | reverse complement strand
GGCGAGGCTCGCCGAGGCGCCTTCCTGCCGGTTGCCCCGGCCGGCCGTCTGCTTCTCAAAGGTGCCGTCACCCCGGGAGAGAAACAGCGCGGGGCCGTGGTTGTGGTAGGTGACCAGCAGGTCCAGCCGGCCGTCACCGTTGGCATTGAGGGGCGAGAGGGCCAGCGGCTGCGCCACCGGCCGGCCCGTCTCGGGGTCGAGGTCGCGCAGGCCGGCCGAGTCGGGCCGGAGGACAAAGCGGCCCGCGCCGAGGTTGCGATAGACGGAGGGGAAGGCGCTGACGAAACCCGTGGGCGCGCCGTAGGAGCGACCGATGTCGGCGATGACGAAGGCCTGGGCCAGCCCCACCTCCCGCGGCCAGCGGGCATAGTGCAGCACGATGAGGTCGAGCCGTCCGTCGCCATCGCAGTCGAGCCAGGCGGCCCCGGTGCTCCAGGTGTTCTCGTCGCCGCCCACGCCGGCCAGTTCGGTGACGTCCTCGAACCGGCCGTTGCCGAGATTGCGGAAGAGGTGGTTCAGGCCGAGGCACGTGACGAAGAGATCGGTGTGGCCGTCGTTGTCGAAGTCGCCGGCGGTGGCGCCCATGCCCTGCATCTCCCCATTGAGCCCCGCGGACGCGGTCACCTCGGTGAAACGGCCGCTGCCGTCGTTGCGGAAAAGCGCGCTGCTGCGGACCAGTCGTTTCTCGAGGGATTCCTCCCAAGGCCAGGGGGCGCCGTTGACAAAAAACAGATCGGGAGCCCCGTCGGTGTTGTAATCGAGCACAACCACCGCGCCGGCCAGCGTGGTTGGCGCCTCCGCACCGCCCTGCTGGTGGGTGAATTGCACGCCGGACTCCGCCGTCACATTGGTGAACCGCAGCGCGGGGGCGCCGGCCGTGACGTCGGGCGGGAAAAGCCAGGCAAAGACCACGCTGAGCCCGATGGCCGCGAAGACCAGCGGCAGGACCACGGGCAGCAGTGGCGACACCACGGAGCGCACCGGCTGGATGGCCGGCGGCGGGGCGGGGAGCGGGGTGGCGGTGGAGGGCACGAGAAAAATCCCGAATGGGCTTGGACAGGAAATGCTTCGCCTCCTACATAGAGCACAACCCCTTTCACGCAATGTCCGACCACGCCATACCCGGCCGCGCCTGGTTCCGCTTAGCGGGGATCGGTGCGTTCTGGACACTGGTGGGCCTGGCGTTCGCCAGCCAGTTCTACCTCTCGAGCACGCTGCTGGGCCGCACGGTGACCTGGGGCCAGGCGATCGGCTACTCCCTCGGGGACTGGTATGTCTGGGCCCTCCTGTCGATCCCCGTGCTTTGGCTGGCCCGGCGTTATCCGCCGGAAGGCGCCCACCCCGTGCGCACCGCCGCCATCCACCTCGCGGCCGCCCTGGTGTGTTCGCTCGTTTATGTGCTGCTGCGTTCGCTCGTCGGCGTGGCGCACAGCCGGCTGCTCGACGAACCGGTGACCTTTGCCGAGGTGTTCCGGCCGCTCCTGGTGAAGACCTACCCGTTCAACCTGCTCGTCTACGGCGTCATCATCACCATCAGCCACGCGCTCGACTATTACCGCAAATACCATGAGCGCACGGTTCACGCGCTCGAGCTGGAGAAGCACCTCACCGAGGCCCGGCTCCAGTCGCTGCTGCGCCAGCTCAAGCCCCACTTCCTCTTCAACACCCTCAACGGCATCGCCTCGCTCATGCACAGCGATGTCCACGCCGCCGACAAGATGCTGGTCCGCCTGAGCGAACTGCTGCGGCTGACCATGCACCACCCCGGCCAGCCGCTCACCAAGCTGCGCGAGGAGATCGCCTTCATCGAGAAATACCTCGAGATCGAGCGCATCCGCTTCCGCGACCGGCTCGCCGTCGAGATCCGCGCTGCGCCTGACACGCTCGAGCTGGAGGTGCCGAGCCTGATCATCCAGCCCCTCGTGGAGAACGCCATCCGCCACGGCATCGAGCCGCAGGCCCGGCCGGGCCGGATCGAGGTCGAGGCCCGGCGCGAAGGCGCCACCCTTGTCCTCCTCGTGCGCGACAATGGCGCGGGCCAGCCGCCCGGTGGCTTCACCCGGGAGGGCATCGGCCTAGCCAACACCCGCGAGCGGTTGCGCGAGCTTTATGGCGACCGGCACCGTTTCGAGCTGGCCAACCGTCCCGCCGGCGGTTTGGAAGTGCGGCTGACCATCCCGCTGTGAAAATCCGCACCCTCATCGTTGATGACGAACCGCTGGCGCGCGACCGGCTGCGCGGGTTCCTCAAGGCCGAGGCGGCGGTCGAGGTCATCGGCGAGTGCGGCAGCGGCCCCGAGGCCGTCGCGATGATCAAGGCCGCGACGCCCGACCTGGTCTTCCTCGACATGCAGATGCCGGGCTGCGACGGCCTGCAGGTGATCGC
>JANMTJ010000370.1:0-3455 GCA_031390295.1 Oleiharenicola sp. | reverse complement strand
AAAGGCGATGCCGAGCCCGGGATTCCGGCTGAATGTGCACTGGAACATGGTCTCGAGCGACGATTCGCCCACCCCGATCGAGCGGATCTGGAGGTAGGCCTCGTGGTCGGAGAGCCGGCCGAGCGCGGCCAGGCGCGGGATAACCTGCTCGGTGAACATCGGCTGCAATTCGTTGGGCGGGCCCGGCAGCATGATGAGGATTTTGCCGTCCTGCTCGACCCAGAGGCCCGGGGCCGTGCCGTTGCCGTTGGGCAGCACGTCGCCGCGTTCGAACCGCCAGGCCTGCTTGAGATTGTTGGCCGTCGGTACGCGCTGGAACCGGGCGAACCGCTCCCGGATGGCCTGCTCGATCTTGGGCTCGAAGACCAGCTTCTGGCCGAGCACCTCCGCCAGCACCTCGCGGGTGCGGTCGTCGCAGGTCGGCCCGAGCCCGCCGGTGGTGATGACGATATCGGCGCGCGCCCAGCTCTCGCGGAACTGGGCCGCGATGGCGTCGGCCTCGTCGGTCACGGTGACGTTGCGCTGGAGCAGCACCCCGCGCCGGCCGAGCTCGGCGCCGATCCACGTGAGGTGGGCATTCGCCGTCAACCCAAGCAGCAGCTCGTCACCAAAGGTGAGGAGTTCGTAGCGGAGGGAGGTTGTAGTCGCGCCGTTGCGCGAAGTATCACTGTGTGCCGGAAGATGTGCCATTTACTTGACCAACAGGAGTCAACCTAGCCCCTTTCGGACAAAATGCCAGCTTGCGGGTGTCCGGCCCGTCCGAGTCCAAGCCGAGGGCTGACATTTGCGCCTTTTCGTGCTCCCTGTCCGGCGATGCCCGCCGACCTCAAGGAGAAAGTCCGCGCCCTGCCTGAAGGCCCCGGGGTTTACCTGATGAAGGACCGGCTAGGCCGCATCATCTACGTCGGCAAGGCCAAGAGCCTGAAAAAGCGCGTCTCGACCTACTTCCACGCCGGCCGGGCGCGGGCGCTGCGCCACCAGCCCAAGATCCGCACCCTGATCGAGATGGTCACCGACTTCGACATCATCGAGGTGAAGTCCGAGCCCGAGGCCCTGCTGCTCGAGGGCAAGCTGATCAAGCAGTGGCGGCCGAAATACAACACCGACTTCACCGACGACAAGCGCTTCCTGCTCGTCCGCCTCGGCACCGAGGACCCCCTGCCGCGCTTCACGCTCACGCGTTTCCGCAAGGACGACCGCTCGCGCTATTTCGGTCCCTTCGCCCACTCCGGCCTGCTGCGCCGCACACTGGCGTCCATGCGCAAGCAGTTCGGCGTGCTCCTCGGCGACACGCGACCCGTGAAGCTGCCCGACGGCCGCTACCGGCTCTACGATGACGTGCGCGCCGAGCTTTCCGGCTGGCCCAACGAGGTCACCCCCGCCGACTATCGCGAACGGGTGGACCAAGCCTGTGCGTTCCTCGACGGCAAGTCGCGCGAATGGCTCAAGGCGCTGCGTGACGAGATGGCGGCACGGTCCGCGAAGCAGGAATACGAGAAGGCCGCCGAGCTGCGCGACGTCGTGCTGGCCCTCGAGCGCACCCTCGCCCGCACGCGGAAGTTCACCCGCGACCTCACCCAGCTGCGCCCCAACGCCGAGGCGCTGCGCGCGCTGTCGGAGGCGCTCGGGCTCGAGTCGCCCCCCGTGCACATGGAGTGCTTCGACATCTCGCACATCAGCGGCACCTTCGTCGTCGCCTCGATGGTGCACTTCACCGACGGCCGGCCCGACAAGGACCACTACCGGAGGTTTCAGATCAAGAGCTTCATCGGCAACGACGACTTCAAGGCGATGGAGGAGGTCGTCGGCCGCCGCTACCGCCGGTTGATCGCGGAGAAAAAACTGTTCCCCGACCTCGTGGTCATCGACGGCGGCCGCGGGCAGATTGCCGCCGCGCTCAAGGCCTTCGTCGCGTTGGAATGCCCGCCGCCCGCCCTCATCGGCCTCGCGAAGAAGCACGAGACAATCATCTTCCCCGACGCCCGCGCCCCGCTCAATCTCCCGCTCGGCCACCCGGGACTGAATTTGCTCCAGCGCCTGCGCGACGAGGCCCACCGCTTTGCCAACACCTACAACGCGGACCTCCGCTCGCGGAAGATCAAGGAGAGCGTCCTCGACGACTTCCCCGGCCTCGGCGAAAAGCGGAAGGCCGCCCTCCTCGCCCACTTCGGCTCGATCGACAAGCTGCGCGCCGCCACCGCCGCACAAATCGCCGGGGTGCCCGGCTTCGGCTCCAAATTTGCGATCGCGCTGCACTCGCTCCTGAACCCGTGATCCCCGCGGGTCGCCAGGGGCAGGGACTTAAACCGCGGCCACCCTCCGGCTACCACTCCCTGCTGGTCGGGACGCGTTGCCGGGTGTATATTGACTTAGCGCCACGCGGTGTTGTCGCACTTAACCAAGGAAAACCATGAATTCATCCCAACTCGGTCTGCGTGTAGCCGGCACTGTCATAGGCTTGGTCAGCCTCGCGCATTTGGTGCGCCTGTTCAGCCAATTTCAAATCATCCTGGGCGGTTATCCAGTCCCGGTGTGGATGAGCGGGATCGGCTTCGTTGTTCCCGGCTTGCTGGCCTGCTGGCTCTGGTCCCTCTCACGGTCCGCCGGCTCTCCACCTCCCTCCCCCAAGGCCTGAGCGGCGGCTATGGCTTCAATCTGACAACCCAGGCCAGCATACGGTCCGGCAGCAGCCACTTCAGCAGCAGAAAGATCTTGGCGTGAAACGGTCCGTTGTAGCTCGGGGCGGGGTTGTCGCTCACGAGCGCCTTTTCCACCAGCCGGGCGATGTCATCGGGCACACCCGCCAGCCGGCGCATCAGCTGCGTGTTGGTGCTGTACCCCTCGTAGTAGGGCGCATAGGGCCCGGCCGAGGCGATCACCTCCGCCGAGGCCGCATCGGCCGCCACGATGAACTCGGTGGTGATGAAGCCGGGCCGGATGAGCGACACGCGCACGCCGAACGGCTTGAGTTCGCCGCGCAGCCCGTCGGTGAGCGCCTCCAGCGCGTGCTTGGTGGAATCGTAGATGCTCGAGAGCGGGCGGGCGATCTTGCCGGCCACGGAGCCGATGTTGACGATGCAGCCGCTGCCGCGCTCGCGCATCTGCGGCAACACCAGCTGGGTCAGCGCGATGAGGGAAAAGACATTCGTCTCGTAGTTTTTCCGGATCAACTCGACCGGTGCGATCTCGACCGGGCCGCGGGTGCCGTAACCGGCGTTGTTCACGAGGGCGTCAATGCGGCCGAACTTCGCCAGCGCCGCCGCGACGAGTTTCCGGCGGTCGGTGTCGCTCGTGATGTCTCCCGCCACGGCCAGGACATTGGCCCCGCTCGCCTCCAGTTTGCGCGCCAGGGCGTCAAGCCGTTCCCGCCGCCGGGCGGTGATGATCACTTTCGCCCCGCCGCGCACCAGCCGGTGGGCCACGGCCTCGCCGATGCCGGCGGAGGCTCCGGTGAC
>JANMTJ010000369.1:0-1672 GCA_031390295.1 Oleiharenicola sp. | reverse complement strand
ACGATTTGGCCGTCGTCGGCATTGAGGTAGAAGGCGGTCACGCCCTCCACGTCGTCGACGAGCGGGGACAGATCGTCTTCATCTGAACGCGGAGGCAACACCGATGACACTCCAGACCACCCAGACCGTCGACGCTCGCGGGCTCTCGTGCCCGATGCCGATCGTCAAGGCGGCGCAGGCTATCAAGACGACCGCGTCCGGAGACCTTCTCGAGGTCCTCGCGACCGATCCCGGATCGGTCAAGGATTTCGCCGCGTGGTCGAAGACCACCGGCAACGAGCTCGTTGAGCAGTCCGTGGACGCCGGCGTCTACCGCTTCGTCATCCGCCGAAAGTGAGGCAACTCATGACCACTGCCATCTCTGAACCACCCCTCGAGGTTAAGGGTCTCCCGGGGGCCGACGCCAACTCGGAGTCCGATCAGCCGGTGAAGACGAGGGAGCTCGTCATCGTCAACTGGTCCGGCGACCTCGACAAGGTCTGGCCCGTCCTCATCCTCTCGTCGGCCGCCGCCGCGAGCGGCGTGCGGACGCAGGTGTTCGTCACCTTCTGGGGCCTGCTGCCCTTCGTGAAGGACCAGAAGCGGATCATCGGCGATCACTGGATGCAGAAGATGCTGACGCTGATGCAGCGTCCGGGCATCGACCACCTGAAGCTCAGCAAGATGAACTTTCTCGGGATGGGGCCCTGGATGATGGGCGTCCTCCGCAAGAAGTACAACGTCGCGAGCCCGCGTGAGCTGCTCGAGGCCGCCACCGCCCTGGGCGTGGAGTTCATCCCGTGCCAGATGACGATGGACATGTTCGGCCTCAAGCGCGAGGACCTCATCGACGAGATGGGCGAGCCGGCGGGCGCCGCCACCGCGATTCAGATCATGACCGAGGCCGACGCCTCGCTGTTCATCTAGGAAAGGCACGGCACACGAATGACCGAGACCACCGCCACACCACCAGTCACCCGCACCATCGACGCGCGCGGCAGCTTCTGCCCAGGCCCGCTGATGGAGCTCATCCGCGGGATCCGCGAGGAGCCGGCGGACAGCGTCCTCGCCGTCTACTCCACGGACTCCGGCAGCAGGACCGACATCCCCAAGTGGGTGGAGAAGGCCAGCCATCGGCTGGTCGGCGTCTTCACCCGCGACGGCTACGACGAGATCATCGTCGAGAAGACACACTGAGGGCCCAGCCATGCATCGAATCCTCATCCTCGGCGGGGGGGTCGGCGGCACGCTGACCGCCAACCTGCTCGTCAAGCGCCTGCGCCGCCAGCTCAAGGCCGGCGAGGCGACCATCACCGTCGTCGACCAGACCGGCAAGCACACCTACCAGCCCGGCTTCATGTACATCGCCATGGGCGGCGAGCGGGCCGAGAAGCTCCAGAAGTCCGAGCGCGCCCTGCTGGACAGTCGAGTATCTGAGTCAACCAGCAGCACTCCACCTTCCTTAAGATCGTGTGAATACTTGTTGGCCGCTTCCTGTGTCATGGCCAGCAGTGCGTCACACTTGGTGATCTTGGGATAATCAATCGGGCCATCGGAGATGATGACTTCCGACTTTGATGCTCCGCCACGGGCCTCTGGCCCGTAACTTTGAGATTGAACAGCCTGCTTACCTTCATAGATGGAGGCAGCCTTGGCCATGATGATGCCGGCAGTAATCAAGCCCTGTCCGCCC
>JANMTJ010000357.1:0-5427 GCA_031390295.1 Oleiharenicola sp. | reverse complement strand
GTCAGCACGCCCGAGTCTGATGCCATGAGCCGGGACCTGAAGCAGCGTGGCTTCAAGTTTGTCGGCACCACGATCTGCTACGCCTTCATGCAGGCCACGTGTATGGTGAACGACCACCTGGTCTCGTGTCCGCGGCACGCGGTCTGCGCGAAACTGTGGTGAATTTCCGGATCTCACGCCAAGGGCGCCAAGTTCGCAAAGGGGGTGTTCCAGGACGTAGCGCCCTTTGGCCCCTTCGCGTGAGGCTCATGGTGCTGTGTGCAGTTGCGATCTTTCACGAACAACGTGACAGCGCATGCGGTCTGTGGCGGCGTCCGTCGCCACCGGCAAGGTACCGGACCACGACCACATGCGCCGACCCCTTTTCATGCTTCGGAACTTGAGTCCGATTTCGCCAATTTGACCGGCTTCGATTTTGGACGGCTCCACGCTTGTTTGGACACAGTCGCATTCCGGTACTATTTCCCCGGATTCGGACCGTGCCTCCGGAGACGTTCTTGAATGGAACGCCACGTCTACCGCCTGCATGTCTATCGGCAGGTCGATTTCCATATGAGACTGGTCGATAACCAGCCGGGGCATGTCTGAAGCCGCAGTGGCGTTGGTCACGCCGCAAATCGCAAGCACCAGAGACATCAGACACAGTTTCATTCGCCGTGGGGCCGATACGAGGCTTGCTTCGGGTTGGCTGGCGGAACCGGGTTGAGTGTGAAATTGCATGGGCCTCGAACGTGTTTGCGGAGGTCTTGTCGAATGTCTACGAGTCTGCAGGGTTACTTTTCCGCGAGTACCTTCAAGAACGTTTCAAACGTGAATGGTTTTCGCTGCCCTAGGTATCCATACTCCTCTGGAAGGTTTTTGGGAGTCCCATCCAACCGACCTGCCTCGTAAACGACCAAACGATGCTTGGAGCCCAAATAATTTTGCTGGATAGCTGCGGCCTTCGCTTTGGATATGGGCGGTTCCTCAGACAACGCGCCAGATTCATCGGGGGCGTGCCTTCCGACCTCAACCAACTGCTGCAATAACCGCTCCAGTTGGTATTGTGACGATGCGACGTACACAGGGTTATTAATGTCTGTTAAAAAATTCAGGACTCTCGGCTTGGCGAGTGGCACGTTATTGATGCCGTGAACTTCCAGTTGGTAAGTCAGCGGGGAAGTAGGGCCCGTCACCGGTGCGGCAACTATTATTGCTTCAACTTCCACAACCGTTCCGAGGGGGTGTCCGAGTTTTCCGATAACCGTCGTAGTGCCAGATGTGATTTCGGCTACAGCAACGGACGTTGAACCACCACGTTGGCGACCTGTCACGCATCCCGTGGTTGTGCCACCTAGTCCGACTGCGACCGCGACTAGGACCATAATTGATATCGAATACCTATTAGTCATGTATACATATCCTGACAAAAATCATGCGAACATTTGGAAAATTCTCCGGCGGTGGACCATTGTAAACACGAAGCGTCTGCGGTTGTGGTTCCTCCCTATCGTTTCCGTGGCTAACATTGATCCACTTATTTTCGTTCCCTGGCACGCGGACAATGTAATTTGCAGAATCGATCGAGGCAACTGGAACCTCCCCGGTTGACGATGGTACAGGCGGACTTCCGATCCAGCACAATCTGTCCAAACCTGCGCAAATCCCGGTCCGCACCCATCAATCCGACGCGCTGAGCATCGATTTGAAAAAGCGTGGCTTCAAGTTTGTCGGCACCACGATCTGCTACGCCTTCATGCAGGCCACCGGGATGGTCAACGACCACCCCGTGTCCTGCCCACGGCATAAGGCGTGCGCGAAGCTGGGGTGAGCGGACTGGTTGCGGTCTTGCGCCACAGAGAGGCGCGCGTCACACCTCGCCGTTCATGTCGTGGATCGCCGCCAGCCTCGTCTCCGCCTTTTTCCTCGGGCTCTATGACCTGAGCAAGAAACACGCGCTGCGCGACAACGCCGTGCTGCCCGTGCTGTTCGTCAGCACGCTGTGCGGTGCGGCCGTGTGGCTGGTTCTGCTCCTCATCGGGTTCGTCGCTCCCGGCGCGGTGCCCGCCACCTTCATCCCCGAGGCGCTCACGCCGGCCCAGCACGGGCTGGTCTTCCTGAAGTCCATGATCGTCGCCCTGTCCTGGGCGTTCACCTATTTTGGGATCAAGCACCTGCCGCTCTCGCTGGCCGCCCCGATCCGGGCCACCGGTCCCCTCTGGACCCTCGGCGGGGCGTTGCTCGTGCTGGGCGAGCGCCCCTCGTGGTTGGAGAACGCCGGCATTCTGCTCACCCTTCTGTCCTTCTACGGCCTGTCGGTCGCCGGCCGCGGCGAGGGGGTTCACTTTCACCGCAACAAGTGGGTCGGCTGCATGATCGCCGGCACGTTGTGCGGCGCCGTGAGCGGGCTCTACGACAAATACCTGCTCGGTACGGTCGGCCTGAGTGCCGCAGCCGTACAGGCCTGGTTCACGCTTTACCTGCCGGTGGTGCTGCTGCCGCTGTTTGTCGGGTGGTGGCGGCGTTGGTGGCCGCGCAACGTGTTTCACTGGCGTTGGAGCATCCCGTTCATCGCCGTCACCCTGCTCGTGGCCGACTTTGTCTATTTCGACGCCCTGCGGAATCCCGCGGCCCTGGTCTCGGTGGTTTCCAGCCTGCGCCGGGGCAGCACGCTCGTTGCCTTTGCCGGCAGCATCTGGCTTTTCCGCGAGGCCCGGGGCGGGGCCAAGCTCCCGGCCGTGCTCGGCATCGTCCTCGGCATCATCCTCACGATTTTGGGCTAGACGCGGGGCTTTTCTTTTCGGCAAACCGGGCTAGGTTGTCCGCGGGATGTTCGCCAACCTCCTCCAGTCCTTCTCCCCCCGTGACCCGGCGGACTACGACCGCGCCTTTGTCGAGGCGGTCCATGTCAACCGGCCCGTGCCCCGCGATCCGCGCGTGGAGAAGATCATTCTGCTCTGCTGGGCGTTGATTACGGTTAAGCATGTCGCCGTCATCTGGGCGGTCCACCATTACGCCGTGCCGTTTCACCAGCTCTGGATCAATTTTCCCACCTTCCTCCTCGGGTTTATCGCCACCTGGGCCTATTACGCCCGCGATTAGGCCCGGCTTCTGTTCCATCCCTTCACCCATGCCTCATGTCCCCGGGCTTCGCAGTTGTTACGCCAAGGTCGGCCGCCTCGTCTATTTCGGCCGCATGCTCGACAAGATCCGCCTCCATGCCACGGGCCGGCTGCCGGCGGAATACCAGGCCAATCTCGGCGACGCCCAGTTCTATGTCCTCGACGGCCGGTGCTGCCGCTTCCTCGGGGTGCGTCACGCCGATCTCTCCGCGCGCACCCTGGCGGGAGGCCCGGATGAGGACGTCCTCGCTTGGGCGCACGCCCACGGCGCCGCGCGCACCGACGAGGAATGCCACACTTGGAACCGTTTCATCCTGAAGCTCGGCTGGCGTGACGAACGCTCCGCCATCCTCGCGCAGCGCATCCGCGATGCCGGCGGTTTCCCCGGCCGGGTCATCGAGACGATCATCGACCATATCGAATACGACGAGGGCCGTGACCCGGTGGCCGATCGGGCGTGGGAGAATATCTGATTGCCCGCCCCGTCCGTATCACCCGGACTTTCCCTTCAATCGGAAATCCCTAATCCAAATTCGAAAATGCCCGCTGTTCCCGGTCTCCGCAGTCCCTACGCCAAGGTTGGCCGCCTTGTCTATTTCGGCCGCATGCTCGACAAGATCCGGCTCCATGCCGCCGGCCAGCTTCCGCCCGATTACGTCGCTAACCTCGGCGAGCCGGCCGACGGCCGCAAGGTCTTCGACGTCCGCTGCTGCCGGTTTCTCGGGGTCAAGTTCGCCGACTTGCAGGTCCGCACCCTCGCCGGCGGCACCGACGAGGCGTTACTGGCCTGGGCCCACGCTCAAGGCCAGCCCCGCACCGACGACGAATGCGAAATCTGGAGCTGGTTCATGGCCAAGCGCGGCTGGCGCGACGACGCGGCCGACACCCTCCGTCAGCGCATCGAGCAACATGGACTGACCGGAAAACCCATCTTCACCATGTTCGATTTCATCGACTACGATGAGGGTCGCGACCCGGGGACCGACCGGCCCTGGGAAAAGCGTTGATGCGCCGGCCGTGACTTTCCCGCGCCGGAAATTCCTCCGCTTGCTGGTCTGGGTCCTGGGCGGGGTGCTGCTCATCACCGGCGCAGCTCTCGGTTGGGGTTGGTGGCAGATGCACGGCAGTCTGCCCCGCCTCGATGGTGAGCTGGCTCTGGCCGGTCTGGCCGCTCCGGTCAGGATTGAACGTGACGCCCTGGGTGTCCCCACGATCACCGGAGCTTCGCGCACCGATGTTGCGCGGGCCACCGGTTTTCTCCATGCGCAGGATCGTTTCTTTCAGATGGACCTGCTTCGCCGCAGCGGTGCGGGTGAGCTGGCGGAGATTTTCGGGGCCGCCGCCCTGCCGCTCGACCGGGCGCACCGGCTGCACGGCTTCCGCCAGACGGCGGAAAAATCCCTCGCTCTGCTCGCCCCGGAAAAACGCTCGCTCCTCGACGCCTATACGGCCGGGGTCAACGCCGGCCTCGCCGCATTGTCAAAGACCCCGTGGGAATACCTCGTGCTGCGCACAGCGCCGCAGCCGTGGCGCGCCGAGGACAGCCTGCTGGTGATCTACGCCATGTGGTTCGACCTGCAGGACTCCACGGGCAATTTCGAGCTCAGCCTCGGCGCCCTGCGGCTGACCCTCGGCCAGGGGGCCGTGGATTTCTTCGCGCCGCGCGGCACCTCGTGGGATTCGGCCCTCGACGGCAGCACGTTTCCGCCTGCGCCCCTGCCCGCGCTGCGCCTCAAGGCCCCGGTCGAAACCTCCACAACCGTCGTCCCTTCCCGGTTTGACGAGGCCTTTTTTCCCGGCTCGAACAGCTTTGCCGTCGCCGGCGCGCACACCGCCAGCGGTGCAGCGCTGTTCGCGAACGACATGCATCTCACCCTCGCCGTGCCGCACATCTGGTATCGCGCGGTGCTGGGCTGGACTGATGCATCCGGCCGGGCCCAACGGCTGGTCGGCGTCACCCTGCCCGGCCTGCCCGCGCTGGTCGCCGGCAGCAATGGTCGCATCGCGTGGGGCTACACCACCGCCAACATCGACACCGTCGATGTCGTGATGGTCGAGACCGAGACCCTCGCGGATCTGTTCTATCGCACGCCCAATGGCTTCATCGAAATCGAGGAGCGCCCCGATCCCCTGCGGGTCAAGAGCGCGGCTCCCGTGCCTTACACTGCCCGCTGGACCCAGTGGGGGCCGATTTTCTCCAGCCCCGCCAAGGGCCGGCACCTAGCCCTGCGCTGGAGCGCCCACGATCCTGACGCCACCAACCTTGACGCCCTTGACCTGGAGTTGGCCGGCACCGCAACCGAGGCGGTGGCGATTGCCCATCATA
>JANMTJ010000043.1:0-2344 GCA_031390295.1 Oleiharenicola sp. | reverse complement strand
TAGGGCGTGGTGTGAGATGCTGGCAGCAGAGGCAGCAGCCGGGCGACCATTGTGCCGTGATCCCTGATTTCCAATCCGCCCAATGAGGCTGCCTGTCGCACCCACTTGTGAGTCGCGGTATGAAGCTGGTGGATGGTAATGGATTTCATGTGACACCAAGCGACACATGGGGCGGGACGTGTCAAGGCGAGGGGGTGGCACGGCCTAGCGGGAGCCGGGTCCAGACAGGATGAACGGCGCGGCCGGAGAACTCGGCCTGCCGGACGGGCGGGAACGGACTTGCGGTTGGCCAAAAGGTTGATTCAACCTTTTGGTATGCCCAACCAGCTGCACAGCTCCAAACGCCGGCAAAGCCTCGCCGAGCACGAGGCGGTATTGACCGCGCTCACGGTCATCGCCCGGCGGGAGCGCACGAGCGTCATGGCCTTGCTGCGCGAGGCGGCCCGGGAGACGGTGCGGAAACGGACCGCCGATCCACTTCACGCGGCGGCTCTCCGGCCGCTTGTGGCGCGGCTGGCCCCCAAGATGCCCGCCCGTTTCGCGTCGGCGGCGCAGTTGTCCCGTTTCAAGCGGACCCAGCGGGAATTTGACCGGGTTGTGCTGGACCTGAACCTCGCCACACCGGCGGCCATCCAGAAGCGAAACTCGCTGGTGGCATCGAGCCAGGCCGTCCGGCTGGTTGACTTTGACCAGGCGCATGCCACCGCATCCGTCTGAGTCCGCGGTGCGTCCGCCGGAAGACTTTGCCCGGCTGCTGGCCACCAAGGAACCGGTGCTGCTGGTCGGCGGGCAGGCGGTGAATCTCTGGGCACTCTACTACAAGGACCGGACGGCTGACCTCGCTCCGTTTGTATCCCGTGATGCGGATGTGCTCGGCGATCGCGAAACGTTGGTGGAGTTGGGCAAGCTCGCCGGGGCCAAGCCGCAGTTTTTCCCGCGAAAACCGCCGGGCAACGAGATCGGGGTGGTCATTGCCAGCGACGCCAGTGGCGCCGCGATGTTGATCGCGGTGCTGCGCCATGTGCGCGGGCCGACGAATGAACAACTCCAGGATCCCGTTTATACGATGATGCTGGGTGAGACGCCGGTGCGGGTGCCGGGTCCGATCGCCCTGCTGCAGGCCAAGCTCGCCAATCTGGCGGAGATCAACCAGTCGGGCCGGCAGGATGGCCGGCATGTGGCCATCCTGAGCCGCCTGATGCCGGCCTACCTCGATGATTTGCGGACGGCGGCAGTGGCGGGGCGTCTGGAGGAACGGAAGTTGATCGGATTTCTGGAGCGGTTGCTGGCGGTGGTCTCGGCCAAGGCGGCCAGGCGTGTGTTGGGCACCCTGAAGAGCGATCCGCTTGCGATGTTCGCCGAGTTGGAGCCGGGCAAGCTGGCGAAGCTCGCGGCGTTTCTGCGGGAACGGGTGACCCGCCTTCGCTGAGGCTTCCGCCTTCGCACGAGGCTTCGGCGAGGCAAGCGCGAGCCTGACCAGAAGCGGCCCGCAGGGACCAGCCGCCGCAAGGCCTATGGCTGGCAGGCGCGGGCCCTCCAGCTGAGGCGGGATTCGGAAATCCCGCCCTGCAGAAAGGCCGTTGAGGGCAACGGCCCCTAACGGGGAACGGCGCGCCCAGCGGTCGCGCCCTACCTTGGTCCGCCGACATCCGCCTGCGCACAAGGCTACGGCGAGACAAGAGCGGCGACCCTACATCCGAACCCGGCGCGCCAGCCCATCGACATGCTCAGGGCAGGCGGTCGCGCCCTACCGGCCGGTCGGCCTGTCAGCCATAGGCTTGGCGAAGGCTGAAGACCGGCCCTACTTGAGCGCCAGGTCGTTAACCGCCACTTCCTTGATAGCCCATTTCGTTACAATGAGCCCCTTCGATGTACGGGTACTTACTGGAACGGGAGTGAGATCGAAATCTATCTCCCTAACTCTAGCCCCGGAGCGGCCGTCGAGGGAGACGTGGATGCTCTTGGGCATGTCCTTTTCCTTCTCGGCGACGTGGAGCCAGACGAGTTTTGAGCCCTCTGTTTTCGCCAGCGGATATAATTTATCGCGGGACAGGCCGCCGATCTGGAATTTCTTGGCGTAGGTTTTCCCTTCGGGGCCGTCGCGGTAGACCATCGTGTAGAACTTCGTGTCACCTTCCTTAGGCCAGATCGCGATGTGGCGGATATCGAGGCCCATGAAGGTCTTTTCGCCGACCTTGGTGACCTTGAGGGAAGCGTCGCCCATGATGGTGAGGACGCTGTCGAGGATCGTGCACTCGGAGACGAACTCGTGCTGGCGCCAGTTGAGGCCGATGAAGCCGTCCTCGCGGTTGACATAGAGGCGCTGGTTGGCCGAGACGACTTC
>JANMTJ010000277.1:0-1525 GCA_031390295.1 Oleiharenicola sp. | reverse complement strand
CAAGGCGCCTGCTTCACCGCAGGCGCCTTTTTATTTCCCGGTGTAGGAGCCTGCTTGCAGGCGATAGCAAGAGCGGACAAGTTGGGTATCGCCTGCCAGCAGGCTCCTACAGTTTACTGCACACTTCTTCCCAGACTCTGGACCCCACACCCTAGACCCTGCATTTAGAGCCCATGCCCGACCTCATCATCCACGGCGGCAAGCCCCTGAGCGGCACCATCACGCCCTCGGGCAACAAGAACTCCGTCCTGCCCATCCTGTGCGCGACGCTGCTTACTGACGCGAAGGTCACCCTCCGCAATGTCCCGAACATCACCGACGTCGAGAAGCTCGTGAACTTCTTCACCGAGCAGGGCTCGGTCATCGCCTGGGACCGCGCCACCGGCACGATGGTGATCGACCACTCGGCCTTCGATGCCCGCGGGCTCAACGGCGAGCTGCCCGCCGGCATGCGCTCCTCCGTGCTGCTCTTTGCGCCCCTCCTGCAGCGGATGAAGAAGCTCTCCCTGCCGACCAACGCCAAGGGCTGCTCCCTCGGCATCCGTGAACTCGACCCGCACCTCGAGATCCTCCAAAAACTGGGCGCCAAGGTGACGCATGGCGACGACCTGAAACTGTCGCTCAAGGGCCGTTTCCAAGGCACACGCCACTGGCCTGACTACATGTCGGTCACCGCTACCGAGAATTTCGTCATGGCCGCCGTGCTCGCCGAGGGCGAGTCCGTCCTCCTCAACGCCGCGAGCGAACCGCATGTCCAGGACGTCTGCGGGGTCCTCACCGCCATGGGCGCGAAGATCTCGGGCCTCGGCACCAGCCAGCTCACCGTCACCGGCGTGCCGAAGCTCAAGGGCGGCACCTTCACGATCAACACCGACCATCACGAGATCGTCACCTTCCTCGCGCTCGGTGCCATCACCGGCGGCGAGGTGCGCGTCACCAACTCCCTGCCCCACCACCTCGACCTCATCATCCGATCCTTTGCCAAGCTCGGGGTGAAGATCGAGCACGAGGGCGACACCGCCATCGTCCGCAAAAATCAGCCGCTCGTGGTCGAGGAGCCGTTCACCTCGAACCTGCTGCCGAAAATCGAGGCCGCGCCGTGGCCGTATTTTCCCGTGGACCTGTTGCCCTGCATGATCGCCCTCGCCGTCCGCTCGCGGGGCGCCGTCATGTTCTGGAACAAGGTCTACGAGGGCGGCTTCACCTGGATGTCCGAGCTGTCGAAGTTCGGTGCGCATGTCGTCGTCAGCGACCCGCACCGCATCACCGTCTTCGGCGCCAAGCCGCTGCGCCCCACCACCGTCGAGGCGCCCTACATCATCCGGGCCGCCGTCGCGCTCTACATGGTCGCCGCCAGCATCCCCGGCAAATCTGTCGTGAAGAACGCCGACACGATCCGCCGCGCGCACCCCAACTTCGTCGAGAACCTCCGCAGCCTCGGCGCCGAGGTCGAATGGAAGTAAGTTGGACTGGTTTCACAGAGAACACTGAGCCCAGCCACAGAGTCCACGGAGCCCAACCACAA
>JANMTJ010000259.1:0-1642 GCA_031390295.1 Oleiharenicola sp. | reverse complement strand
TGGAAACGGCTCACCCACCTGGCCCACACGGACCGGGCGAAGGCGTTCGAGGTTTATGCGGGCTATTATCTGTCGACCACCGGCCAGCTCTACTGGTCGGACACCCATCAGTTGAGTGTCTACCTCGACAACTACCACGAGGAACTCGACCGCGAGCTCGGCGCGACCGTCAAGGCGACCGAGATGATCACCGAGCTGTACGTCCCGCGCGGCCGGCTCGTGGATTTCATGGCCCGCGCCGCGGAGGAGTTGCGTTCGAGCGGAGTCCCGGTCATCTATGGCACCGTGCGGCTCATCGAACGCGATACCGAGAGCTTCCTCGCCTGGGCGCGCGAGGACTTTGCCTGTGTCATCTTCAACCTGCACACCGAGCACTCACCCGAGGGTCTGGCCCGCGCCAGCGACGCCTTCCGGGCGCTCATCGATGCCGCGCTGGCTTTCGGCGGGAGTTATTTCCTCACCTACCACCGCTGGGCCCGGCGCGAGCAGGTCGAGCACGCCTACCCGCAATTCGCCGCATTTCTCCGCCACAAGGCCGCCCATGATCCCGCGCACCGTTTCCAAAGCGAATGGTGGCGGCACTACCGGAACATGCTCGGCGCACCATGACCGTCTACGAGCCCGCCACCCTGTTGACCGACCTCCTGCTGGCCGCCCTCTCGGCGTGGCTGGCGTGGCGACTGCACCGGCAGCTGTCCGCCGGCCAGGAGGCCGCGCTCTGGTGGAGCCGGACGCTGGGACTGACCGCCCTGTCAGCCCTGATCGGCGGCACGTATCACGGCTTCGCGCCCAATTTTTCCCCGACCGTGGTCACCCTGTGGTGGATTGTCACCCTGCTTATCATCAACCTGCTCAGCGCCGTGATGGCGCTGAGCCTTGTCCACGAGACCGTGCCCGCCGGCCGGCAGCGCCCATGGATCGGATTGATCGCCTTCAAGTTTGTCGCGTTTGCCGGCGCCGCGGCCGCCCATCCCCGCTTTGTCGTGGCCATCATCGACTACGGTCTGACGATGCTGGCGTGGACCGCCGCCACGGTGCTGGTGCGCCGGTCCTGGCGCGGCTGGATGCTGGCGGGGATCGGCCTGTCCGTCGTCGCCGCGCTCGTGCAGCAGCTCCGCCTGGCGCCCTCGCTCCATTTCAACCACAACGACCTCTACCACGTTGTGCAGGGCCTGGCCATTCTCTGCTTCTACGCCGCCGGCCGGAAATTCACCGCCGCGCCACCGGGGCCGGTCACTTGACCTTCGGCGTCAGAATGACCGGATGCAGCATCGTGACCGGCGCGGGCTGCAGCCCCTGCCAGGCGGCGGCGTAGCGCCGGCCGAGTTCGCGGAAAGCCGGGGAATCGAAATGCACCTTGTCGCCCTTGTCGGCGAGTCCCCCGGCCGGCACAAACGCGCAGTGCGGCACAAACTGCGGCAGTCCGGCCAGCACCGCGTTGATGGCCGCGCCGTCGGAACGGAACCGCCCGGTCTCGCCCACAATCACCGGCACCTCCTGCGCGTCGAGGTCGGCGCGCAGGTGTGCGATCATTTTGGCAAAGCGCACGACGTAGGTCGCGGCCTTCTCCGGTGCGCTGTCGGCCTCGCCCTGGTGCCAGAGGATGCCGGCGAGCCAACCGTGCTTGAGCGCCTCCCGGGCG
>JANMTJ010000227.1:0-2155 GCA_031390295.1 Oleiharenicola sp. | reverse complement strand
CGACGCGATTCTCACCGGGTTGTCCGGCATGCTTACCGAGCTCGAGGCGGGGACGCTGACCGTGGTAGGTGACGACGAGGACGTGCACTCTTGGATCGAGCGAGTACTCGTGGAACGGGTGGGGGAGCCTGGGCGTCGGCTGCACACGGCTCGCAGCCGCAACGACCAGACGGGCACGGCGCTGCGTCTGTACGTGCGGGAAAGGCTGACTGCGATCCTGTCTTCGGTGGCGGCGCTCCAGGCCACATGGCTGGACCAGGCCGCCGAACACGTCCAGACCTGGCTGCCGGGGTACACCCACCTCCAACGCGGCCAGCCGATCAGCCTGGCCCACCACCTGCTGGCCCACGCCTGGGCACTGGACGCCGACGCGCGGCGGCTGCGTGCTGCATGGCGGGCCGCGGGCGTCTCGCCCCTTGGTGCCGGCGCGCTGGCCGGTACGCCGTGGCCCATCAATCCGCGCCGCGCGGCCACGCTGCTCGGCTTCGACGACGTATACCCCAATAGCCTTCTGGCCGTCGCCGATCGGGACTATGTTGTCGATGCCGCGTTCGCGTGCGCGCTTCTGATGGTGCACCTCTCGCGCTGGGCCGAGGAGATCGTGCTGTGGGCGTCGGCGGAGTTCGCCTTCGCGGCTCTGGACGACAGCGTGGCCAAAGGCAGCAGCCTCATGCCCCAGAAGCGCAACCCGGAGGCGGCTGAACTCACCCGAGGTAAGACCGGCCGGGTGGTGGGCGACCTGACGGGGCTGTTGGTGATGCTGAAGGGCCTGCCGCTGGCCTACAACAGCGACCTCCAGGAGGACAAGGAAGCGGTATTCGACGCTCTGGACACGGCCGCAAATACGCTGCGGGCCGCGGTGCCGTTGGCCCATGGGCTCCATTACCGCCCCGATCGCATGGCTGCGGCCCTCGTCGACGGCTTCGTCACCGCCACCGACCTGGCCGACCATCTGGTGGCCAGGGGCGTACCATTCCGGACCGCCCACGCGCAGGCTGGTCAGGCGGTGCGCGCCGCATTGGCGCTCGGCGTCACGCTATGGGACCTGCCGGCCGACACACTGGCCACCGTGTGCCCCGACGCCGATCCGGCCGTGGCCGCCCGGCTCACACCGGAAGCAGCCGCCCGAGCTCGCCGCTCCCTAGGCGGGCCGGCACCTGAGCGGGTGGCCGAGCAGCTGATCCAGGCGCGGGCGGCCCAGGCCGAGCTGGTGGCCTGGCTCGCCCGCCTGAGGCCGCCGCCTATCTATGAGGCCCATCTGGCGGGCAGATTGCTGGCGGAAGTTCTGAGATGAGCCGCGCGGTGCGGGAGCACGCCATTCTGGACATCGTCCATCACGGCGCGGCGGGCTCCCAGCGCGAGTTGGTGTCCGCGCTGGCGGCGCGGGGAATCGGGGCGAGCCAGGGCACGGTATCGCGTGACATTCAGCGTCTGCGTCTCGTCAAGGTGTCGATTCCCGGCGGGGGGCACCGGTACGCGCCGCCGAACGCCGTCCTGGCCGGCCTCGGTCAGCCAATTGACGGAGCCCTGCGCGACGCGGGCCACGCGGTGACTGGCCTTGGTGAGGGCGCGGTGCTGCTGGTGGTGAAGACGCTGACCGGCCACGCCAACATGGTGGCGCTGGCTATCGACAAGGCGCGCCTCGCCGGCGTGATCGGCACCGTGGCCGGCGACGACACCGTGATCGTCGTGCTTCACGACGCCGCGGCAAGGCGGGCGGTGCGGGCGGCGCTGGAGGGGGCGATGGGGTGAGGTCGCGCCTTCACTCGATTCCTCCCCGGTGGATTAACGCAGGTCGTTGACCGCTATCCTTCTGCCGACATGCGACTTGGCATCCTTGGGCTACCTTCCAGCGGCAAGACCACCTTGTACAACGCCCTCACCGGTCAGGCCATCCCAACCGGCGTGGGGGGCCACGGCAAGGTCGAGATTCATCTGGCGACTGCCGCCGTCCCGGATGCCCGCGTCGACGCGCTGGTCGCAATGTACCGGCCGCGCAAGACGGTGTACGCCACCGTAACGTTCGTCGATGTCGACTATCCGGCGCCCGATGAAGCGGCATCCCTGCCGGGCCCGGTGCGCAACGAACTGGCCAGGGCCGAGGGCCTGATCCATGTCGTGCGCGCGTTTGCCGCCGCCGACGTCCCGCACCCGT
>JANMTJ010000002.1:0-10808 GCA_031390295.1 Oleiharenicola sp. | reverse complement strand
TTGCCCACATAACCGAGGTCCTTCATGCCCTCGGGCGTGGTGAAGAATCCGCTGGCCGTGAGGTCGCGGAACTTCGCAAAGAACCTCGCGCCCGACGCGAGCTCCGGTTTCGCCTCCGGTGCGTGGCAGATGTCATCCGCGATGGCGCACATCTGTTGGTGATCGAGCTGGGCGAAATCCTTGCCGAAGCGCTTCCCGGCCTCGAGGTCGATCCACGCCAGACCGCTGAGCACGACCTCCCGATCGCCCTGCTGGTCCGGATACGGGGAGCTGATCCACTCGTCGATGAAGTCGTGCACCTTGAGATCGGCCGCGCCGGGCACGCTGCCCTCCGCGGGGATGATCAGGGCGCAGAGCGCCGCGGCGGTCTGCCGCTGGTGTTCGGTCATCGTCAGCGGCCAGAAATCACCGGGCGCGTAGTCGTGGTTGAGCACCGGGTCGGTGCCATAGCCCCTGGTCGCCTGTGGCGCCGCCTTAGGCGGGTAAACCCTGGCCGCCGGGGTGGCGGCCGCCGGGGCGCCGAACATCTGGCGCTCGGCCAGAGCGGTGGTCGCAGTGGCCGCGAGCATCCATTTGATGGCCATGCGGCGGTCGAGACGGGGAGGGAGATCGGTGCTCATGGGTGGAAGTCAGGGCGCGACCGCTGGGCGCGCCGTTTTGAAAATTCGCGGCGGGCCCAGCGGTCCCGCCCTACCCGTTTGTCCATCGTCTTCATCAGAAGCTCCCCTTTTTCATCCCGGCGAGCATGTGCTCCCCGGCGCGCCAGGCCAGGGCCATGATCGTAAGGGTGGGATTCTTGTCGGCGTTGCCCACGAAGGGTGCGCCGTCGGTCAGGTAAAGGTTGGGCACATCCCAGGTCTGGCCCCACTGGTTGGTGACGGATTTCGTTGCGTTGGTCCCCATGATGGCGCCGCCGACCTCGTGGATGATGCGGCCGCCTTTTTCGATCGGGGACGTTTCGCTGGCCCGCTTGCGGCTGGCGTTGCGACCGAGCACCACGCCGCCCATGGCCCGGACGATATCCGTGAAGGTTTTCTCCATGTGGATCGCCTGCTTGAGCTCGTGGTCGGTCCAATGCCACGTGAACCGCAGCACCGGGATGCCCCACTTGTCCTTCACCACGGGATCGAGTTCACAGCGCGAGTGCTCGTTGGCAATCATCTCGCCGCGGCCGGAAAAATACATGAACGAGCCGTAGTAGCGGCGCGCGTCCTCCTTGAGTTTGCGACCGTAGCTGCCGCGGGTATACCGCTCGAGGCCGGCGCCGGAGCCCATGCCCGGCATCCCGCGTCCGCCGCCATACTCGATGTGGTAGCCGCGGGCAAAACCGAGGTCGCCGCGCAGCTGTTCCTTGTACAACCACCACGGCACGTAGGCGTGCGGGCCGCCGGCTCCGTCCTCGTTCATGGGCGGCAGTCCTTCGAGCGCCGGGACCTGGCCGCTGAGGCTCGCGCCGACCGTGTCCATGATGTACCGGCCGAGCAGCCCGCTGGAATTGGCGAGGCCGTCCGGGAAACTCGCCGACTTCGAGTTCAGCAGCACGCGCACACTTTCGCAGGCGCTGGCAGCGAGGACCACGATGCGGGCCTTGACGCGGTGCTCGGTGCCCGTGGCCTTGTCGATGTAGACGATCCCGTCGGCCAGGCCCCGGGCGTTGAGCGTGACCTCGCGCACCATCGCGTTGGTCACGATGTCGAGGTTGCCCGTCGCGAGCGCGGGGGGCAGGTGGACGGTGGTGGATTGGTAGTTGGCCCGGATGGAGCAGCCGCGACCGCAGTTGGTCGCCCAGAAGCAGGCGGCACGCTCGCTCATGGCCTGCGCGAGGACGCGCTGGGCCTTGGCGTTGCCGGGGTGCAATTTCTTCGGCAGCACGGTGGAATCCTGCCGCTGCGTCAGCACCGCGCGGTGGATGGCGATGGCGGGAATGCCCATCGTCTTCATGTGTTTTTGCGCGAATCGCTCGCCCGCGCGGAGGGCGGGCGCCGGCTGGAGCACACCGTCCGGCGAATTGGGCGTGTTCTCAAGGCCGTCGTTTTCGCCGCACACGCCGATCAGCATCTCCACCTTGTCGTAGTAGGGCGCAATTTCCTCGTAGGTGAACGGCCAGTCGAAACCGAATCCGTCCCGGCTCTTGGCCTTGAAGTCGTAGGGACCGTTGCGGAGCGAAATGCGTCCCCAGTGGTTGGTCCGGCCGCCCAACATGCGCGCCCGGTACCACTCGAACTGCTTCATGGGATCGTCCGAGGACTGCGTGTAGGGCTCGCCGGGGACTTCCCAGCCGCCGTCGACGGTGGAATCGTGGAAGCCAAACGGTTTGTCCGGCGTGCCCACGCCGAGCAGCGGCGCCTGCCGGTTGGTCTGGAACATCGGCGTTTCCTTCACCGGGTCGTAGTCGCGGCCGGCCTCAAGCATGAGGACCTTCGCTCCCTCCATGGTGAGGGTGTAGGCTGTCTGGCCGCCGGCGGCGCCGGAACCAACAACGATCACTTCATAGTCGGGATTGACCTGGGCGGGGGTACTGATCGGCATGGGGGCGGGCCGGAAAACGGGTGCGCTCAACTGAGGCCACGCTGCGGATTTCAGCAAGGGGAAAGACGGGGCGGAGAGCGTTCAGCAGTCAGCATTCAGGGTCCAAGCACACCTCACGCAAAGCCGCCAAGGCGCAAAGCAGCACAGGAGCCAACTGAACAAGGGTATGGAGCTGAAGGCTGATGGCTGAGTGCTGAGAGCCTGCTGCTTTTCGCTCCTTGCTCCCCGCTCTTTGCTCCATTCTCTTTTCCCACCATGGCCAAAATCGAAGTCAGTCAGGTCGCCGAGATCCTCAAGAAGCACAAGATCGACCCCGCTCTCCTCCGCGAGATCGTCGAGGCGATGAACGAGGCCACCCAGCCCGCCGCGGACGAGGACATCAAGCCCCCCGCACCCAAGAAGCAGTTCGTCGTGCTGCTGTCCGACCCGTCGGGCAAGCTGCCCGCCAAGGACCTCACCGGCTGGGTCGTGCAGATTCCCGAGAGTGCCAGCCCCCACTCCACCACCGACCGCATCTTCAAGGGCGCCTACGATTTCAACGCCTCGAAGCGCGGCCGGCTCCTGCCCGTGAAGTCCATCGGCGAGGCCCTCGAGAGCGGCAGTGCCAGGTATTTCAAGGAGTCCGAGCTCTGGGTGAAGACCAAGACGCCCGTCGCCGTCGTCGTCACCGACAACATCCTCCCCCGCGACGAGTTTAAAGTGGAAAAGGTTGATAAGCGGCGCCGCGACGAGGAATGAGTGTCAGCATTCAGCGATAAGCATCAGGTTGTAAGCCAGACTCCCACAACGGGGATAACGCAAAGCGGCCAAGACCAAGGCATTGTCACGGGAGGAAACGGAGGTCACGGAGAGTTGAGAACCCCTGCTCTGTTATCTCCGTTGGCTCCTGTGCGGATTCCATTTTGCTGCTTTGCGTCTCTGCGTGAGCCAAGTCTTGGCTTCATGAACGCTCTGTCTCTGTGGTTCAATGGCTTACCCGGCCATCCAGCTTACTGCTTACCGCTTTCCTGCACACCAGCAGCACCTCGTAGACCTTCGTCAGGTCCATCAGGCCGTCCGTGAATTTCAACGGCTGCTGAAACAGCAGGCCGAGCGGGAAGAACAGCCAGTTGTAGCAGCGCAGGGCTGCGACCGGATGGCGGATGAGACCGTTGACCGCCCATTGCAGGAGCCGCGGATTGTTGGATTGCATCCCGAAGACCGCGCTTTTTTCGACCACCAGGCCATGGCGGTCGAGCAATGCCTGCAGCGCCGCCGGCTCATAGCGGCGCGCATGCCCCACATAGTCGTCGAAGGTCGTCCAATACGCGGGGTGCAGTGGCACGGAAAAGATCAGCCGCCCGCCCGGTTTCAGCACCCGGGTCAGCTCGGCAAACACCTGCCCGTCGTTCTCGACATGTTCGATCACATCGAAGGCGGCCACGAGATCGAAGCCATCCTCGAAATACGGCAGCGCGGTGATCTCACCGGCCCGGGCGCGACCCCCGCTGTCATTCAGCCGGCCGACCACCAGCGGACTCAGGTCGAGGAAATCCGTGCCGGCCACCGGGAGGCGTGGACGCAGGCCCGGGCCGATTTCCAGGCGCCGCGGGGCCGCGGGCAGCAGGGTCGAGATCAGCGGCCACGTGTTGAAGCGCTCCGGCCGGGTCAGATAGGTCCGGGCCCAGAAGGCATCATAAAACCGGCTGTTCTTGGCCACGAGGGCGTTTGCAGTCATGGGCGGAGGGATTTCATAGCGGAAAAGCTTGGACCGCTGCAACGGCAGATCGTCGCAGGATATTCCTGCTTCCCACCTTTTGCCCTGGATTGTGCCGGAGGACACAGCTCTGGGGACAAATACCGGCGGCGAGCACGCATCAACGGCACTCACTTCCATATCCGGAAGTTCACCCGGAGCTTCTTCCGTTCCAGCAGCATCCGCCAGTCGACGAAGAGAAAGGCGGCGAGCACCACGAGGCCGGCCACGATGGAGGTGATCCCCTTCCAGCTAAATGTCCCGGAAACCACGTCAACCGAGCTGTGGATGGCGTAGCCGCCGGTGAAGAGCATGACCGCGTCGCTCACGAACTTGCCAACGAAGAAGGGCGGGAGAATCTGGATCGGCTTGATCCGGGCGAGACCGGCGGCCGAAAACAGGGCCGTCGAGGAGAGTGGCATCAGCGAATACATCAGCACGAAGAGCCAGCTGCGCCAGAGATTGCCCTTCAGCTTGCTGCCGGCGAACTTCAGCTCGTCGCTCTTGGACTGCTTGATCACTTTCCCGAAGAACCACGGGGCATAAAGACTGAGACCGTAGCGGCCCAGCACCGAGCCGGGCACGCCCACCGCGAGCACCAGCCACGGGTTCAGGTCAAACTTCACCATCATGAACACCATGACCGTCCAGACCGGAGGCCCGATCACCGGGATCAGGTCGGTGGCCATGGCCGCCAGAAACATCGCCACGTAGGGCCAGAGGTTGGAATGCAATGGGAGAGCCGGGCCGGGTGGATGAAGTATGGCGGACAGGAAGCCTGGGCCGGGTTAAGACAGCTCCGACAGCAGACCGTCACAGGATATTCCGGCTGCTAGCCCCCCGAATCGCGGGAACCACGCCGCGCCGGCGCTGTTCACATATTAACACCCCCGTTATATGAAATCACACTCCTACGACGAAATCGCCCGGCAAGCCCAGGAATTCTGGCAGGACCGGGGCTGCCCCGCCGGCTGCGACACGGAAATCTGGCTGGAGGCCGAGCGGGCACTGAGCAACGGCCTGCCGGCCGACCGTTTCTCCGAGCGGGCGGTCGCTGAGACTGCGGCGGAGAGTCTGGTGGAATTTCATGTCTCGCCCGCGCTGCCGGACCAGGAGGCCATCCAGGCCGCCCTGCAGAAGCAAACTGCCCGGACCCCGCAAATTCCGCTCCACACCGGACCAAAGGGCAAGCCGCCCGAGTCCGGCAAACCCGTCTGGCAAAAACCGCATTCGAGCTGAAGAGAAGCTTGATGCCTGAGAACCGAGACTGACCAGCTCCTTGGATGTCGTTTTATTAACCGCGAAGGAACGCGAAGTGTTGGGATATTTGTCCGAGAAGTGTCCGGAAATCCGGCTCCGGGCCTCGCGCCTGTTCGTGCCCTTCGTGGTTGTATCTTCCGCGATGAATTCATCCGGGATTGATCCGCGAAATCCGTGATAAATGGTTCGTGTTCCCGGCCCTCAACTCGCCTGAATGCCATCCACAGCTTGCCTTGCCGTAGTCCCGACACGCCGGGACCCAGGCGGGTCAGCTTATGAGCAGCAACCGCGGCGACTGGCCAGGCTGGGTATCGGGCGCGCGGTGGATGCAGGGCGGAACGGGACTGCCGGGCCAGTCCACCGCAATACGCCAGAGATTGCCCACTCCGAACGAATAGGGCCGCGCCTCCGGGACAGGAGCGTAGTGGAGATCGTAGCAATTTTCCTGCAGGAATTCTCGAAAGCCGTCGTTGTCCTCGCCGCCAAAGAGCTTGAGGAGCTCAGCGCGGGTTTCGGGCACGTCCACGCGTCGTAGCGCCTCCTCGTTGCGCAGGCCCTCGCTCGACGGCCCGTGGTAGGTGCACAGCCAGGTATCGGCCTCCACCGGGGCGCTGTCGGCGTGGAAGGAGAAGACGTCCGTGGTCACCGGGCCCGGATCCTCGTCACGCGGGTAGCCGTTGATGCAGTTGAGTACCGGATCGCGGCCTTGCTCGCGGAGCAGGCGCAGGTCTTCGAGCATGATGTCCACCGCCGCTTTGCCTCCAGCTCCCAGCCTCAAGTCTCTCAGTCTGCTTTCAGCCAGCGTGGTGATCCCTTCTTCGCTGACCCCAAGCCCGGACACGACTTCGCTGAAATCACCCGGCAGAGACCGCTCCCAGCACAGGGCATTGACGCCGTCGGTGAAACGGGAGGCGACCAGCTCCGGGAAGCTGTGCACCCGCTTGATGCGGGCGTAGCCGGTCGGCAGGGTGAACGGGTTCATGCGCGGATCAAAAGCTCTGATAAATTGTGTTCGATCTTGTCACAGAGGACACAAAGGAGACACAGAGATCACGGAGCAAGACCGGGCGAAGACCTGCCAGTCACCTGATTGATCGTAACAGATCAATGCAGCGCCCTTTGGGTCCTCCACGTGTGGGCGTTGAATCTACCTGCTCCGTGCCCTCGGTGCACCCTCCTGCCTTTTCTCTGTGTCCAAAGCTTAGGGTCCAACTCAATTCTTCTTCAGGAGATCCAGCAGCTTGCGGTCGAGTTTCTGGCCGTGCCAGTCCTCGTAGGCCACGTCGGCGCGGCCGGAGTTGAGGACGCCAAAGTCGCCGTCGAACTGCCAGAGGGCGTAGCCGATGCCGTTCGATGTGAGGATGTCCAGCACGTCGCCGAACCAGGCGAGGAACACGGCATGCGGCGTCTTGTTCCAGCAGCCGCACTCGCCGCAATGCACGCCCACGCCCTGTTTCATGATGTCAATCCAGGGCTGGTAGAACTTCTCGAGCATCTCGCGGCCGAGCTTTTCCGTCCGGACGGTGACCTTGCCTGTCGCCGCATCGACGTTGCGATGCTCGATCGTGCCCGGCCAGACCGGCACCGGCAGATTGTCCACGTCCTTGAAGGCCCACGGCGCCTTGAAATGGGAAATGATGCCCGGGTGGTAACCGCGGCAGCTCTGGGCGATGTCCAGGTCGGCGAGCTCGGGGATGACGGTCGAGCCCGTGTCGTTGCCGTCGGCGACGACGAGGTGCGCGGGATTGGCCGCGCGGATGGCGGCGGCCGCCGCCATGGCAACCCGGCGGTAGTCGGCGCCCGGCACCGAGCCCCGCTTGGAATGCTGGTCGTTCATATCCTCGCGCATGCTCGGCTCGTTGACGAGGTCGAAACTGATGCGCTCCGGCGACACGCCGGCGTAGCGCCTGGCCCACATGCTCCAGTGGAAGCAGAAGGCATCGAGGGCCGCCTGGTCCCGCCAGAGGTTGTACGGCTCGCGGAAACCGGCGTTGACGCAGTAGCCCGGGGCGCGGTGGAGGTTCAGGCTGACGTGGAGGCCATGCTTGTGCGCGAGGGCCACCAGCCGGTCGATCTCGTCGACGCGCTTCGGATCGATGCGGAGGACGTCCTCCGGGGTGACGGGCTTGGTGCGGTCGATATCGAGATAATACGGGTAAGCCATCGGGAACCGCACGAAATCGAAACCCCAGTCGGCGATCCAGCGCAGGTGGTCCTCCGTCGTGCCGGGCCGGTGGTTGCGCGGATCGGGCGAGAAGAAATCCAGCAGGTTGAAGCCGCGCCAGCGGGGCAAACGGTTTGAGGCGCGGGGTGTGAGGGGTGAGGTGGCGCCGAACAGGGAGGAGCCTGCCAGGCCGAGACCGATGCCGGCGACAGTGGACGATTGGATGAACTTCCGGCGGTTGATGGGGTTGGTCATGGAAAGCAACGGGGTTGGAGTTCCCACCCTATCCCGATGCGCGGCCGATGGAAAGCCGCGAACCCGCCGCCCCGCAGACAGAAAGACCCGTAATCACGTCCATCACTTGGCGCGAGACTGAGAATACCAAGCCGCAAGAAGCAAAGCGTGACTGCACCCGAGTGTGTGCCTACAGGTAGCGGACCTTGTCTTTGTCCTCAATCACGAGGACGCCGCGACGGACCAACTCGTCCAGTTTTTGATTCAGCTCGGCTTCATCCAGCTTGTTGCCAAAATCAGTGCTGATGCGTGCCAGCAGACTGGCCTTCTTCTTCGGCCGGGGCGCCGAGTTTTCCTTCAGGCGCTTGATTAACTTCTCCAGTCTGTCCTCTGGCAGTATTGCTTTGGCCGGAACAGCTGCCTTGGAAGCCGCTGCCTTTTTCGGCGGGGTGACAGCCTTGGCCTGGGCCAGAAACGGCAGGGAGGCGAAACTGTCGTGACGGGTGACCTTGGTGCCCTTGTGCTGCAGGTGCCCGATCATCGCCTCGAAATCCTTGTCCTTGGAGACGATGAAGTATTCCGCTCCCGGTGAGCGCTGGACGGCCTGCCCGAGGTAACACGCCAGGGTCAGGTCGAGCGCGTTGCGTCCGGACGCCCCGACCTCCACCAGATCGACCTGAACGTGTACCCGGCGCATCTGCTGCACAAGGGACAGGTCGAGCCACGTCTGTTTCTTCCCGATCAGGAGGGTAACATGGACGGGCTTCCCCGCCACCAGCCCGAGGTCGACCGTCGGGACGTTTTCAAAGTCCACGAAGACAAGATGGGTGAAGTTGTCCGTCGGCATGCTTCTTGATCCTCCACGGCGCGGCAGCGGGCGTCCAAACGCAGGGCGATGACCGAACACTGGGCTGCCGGCCGGAGGCGTCAAATGTTCTGTCGGCCGGACGACAGCACCCTGCCCTTGGTCAATTTTCGGCTTTTGTCGGCGGGTGGCTTCTGCGATCAATCGGACGCCCCTCCCAGCCCCGCGGTCCGTGGCTTTGTCGCTCCGGCGCGGCGCATTTCACCCCAACCCACGCTCCGATGAATGCTCTCCTCGCCCTCTGGCTGCCGATCCTGCTCAGCGCAGTGGTCGTGTTCGTGATCAGTTCCCTCGTCCACATGGTCATCAAGTGGCACGCGTCCGATTACAGCAGCCTGGCCAACGAGGACGCCGTGCGCGACGCCATCCGCGCCGGCAATCCCAAGCCCGGCCGGTATGTCATGCCGTATTGCGCCGACATGAAGGACATGGCCGGCGAAGCCATGTTGAAGAAATACCGGGAAGGCCCGGTGGCGCACGTCACGCTGTTGCCGAACGGCGCGCCGAACATGGGCAAATATCTCGGGATTTGGTTTCTTTGGAACCTGGCCATCGCGGTGGTCGCGGCGTTCCTGGCGGCGAGGGTCTACGGATTGGACCACACGCCCGTCCACGGTGCGGCCAAGCTGGTGGGTGCCGTCACGTTTATCGCCCATGGCTTCGGCACGGTCACCGAGTCGATCTGGGGGGGCCGCCCGTGGAAGTCGTCGGCGATCAATCTCCTCGACGCCGCGCTCTACGCCCTCGGCTCCGGCTTTGTCTTCCTCTGGCTCTGGCCCTGTTAGTTGTAAGCGATAAGCTTTAAGTCGTAAGCTGGGATATCCTGAAAGTCTGCTTGCAGCGGGGGTAATGGCGGCAGCCCCAGAAACTGGAGCCTTCGCTCCTCCCCTTGCTTGCTGTCCGCAAGACCATCTTAACCCCGCAGCTGGGACAGGTGGGCGTGGTGTAGTCGCCGGCGGTTGCCGTAGTCAGAAGTTTCTCCTGCGCAGGGGCCGACAGTTGTCCAATGCGGGTCAGGAATTCCCGGCCATTAACCAGGTCGAGATTCTTCTCGCGGGCCCATTCCTCGGCCTCGGCAGTAAAATCACCGGTGGTGAAAAAGGCACCGTTGGCGACTTTGTCAGCCGCCATGACGCCGAAAAGCTCCCGCACGGGTTTGACGCCCACCTTGTAGGCATCCCATGCCTTGCACTGGATGATCATGACCGGGTTGGGGTGTCCGTTCTGAAAGAGCTTCACATCGACGCCCCCGTCCGCGCCGATCCGCGTCGTATTCGCCTCGTAACCCAGCTCTCGAGAGTAGGCGGCGACCAACTCCTCATAGCGTTTCCACTCGAGTTCGCTCAGCAATTCCTGCGACCACGTTGGCCCGGATAGTTTTGGAGGGTCCTTTAGATTCTCATGACCGAATGCTGCTCTGAACTCTTGATTCGAATCAGACGCGTCCGTATGTATTGGTAGATCCTCTGGCGTCCGCCAATGATGCCAAATCAACCGCGCAATCAGCGCAACCGCTGCCAGCAGTGCCAGAACAATCGCCAGAGCCAGCAGTCCCCCAAATATCTGCCGGAACTGAGGTAAGATAAAGACACCCACCGCGATAAGCCCCGCTATCGGAGGGATGATGTCCAGCGCGCTGGATTCTTTACGGCGACGATTGCGGGCCATGGCGTAGGTTGTGAGCTTGGAGATCCAAGAATAACGAGAGGTGATCATCGCCGAATCCTGGCTTCGTCCGCGAGTGACGGAATATGGCGAGGTGAACGTCGGCGTGCGTTGGCCCGGAGAGGACGCTTGGTTGGCTGCGCACCTAGCGCCAGCTTTTAGAAGTGAAGCGATAAACTTTGAGCAAGAAATGAGCAGAGGCAGAAAAACTATTCTTCGCTCCTTGCTCCCGGCTATTTGAGCCCAAACGTACCCGGCTTGAAGCCGCGGGCTTTGACGGCCTCGGCCAGGGCGGCGAGGTCGAGCTTGGCGCCGGGCTTGAGACCGTGCTGCTTGTACCAGCCTTGGTTCATCTC
>JANMTJ010000213.1:0-2008 GCA_031390295.1 Oleiharenicola sp. | reverse complement strand
CCGCTATTGAGAAAGCCGCTCACGCTCGAGCACATCAAGCCCCGCCTCCTTGGCCACTGGGGCACGACGCCCGGGCTCAACTTCGTCTACGTGCACCTGAATCGCGTGATCAAGGAACACGATTTGAGCGTCATCAACATCACCGGCCCGGGCCATGGCGGGCCGGGGCTGGTAGCGAACGCGTACCTGGAGGGCACCTACAGCGAGGTCTATCCGAGCATCACGCAGGACGAGGATGGCCTGAGGCGGCTGTTCAAGCAGTTCTCCTTTCCGGGTGGCATTCCGAGCCACGTCGCGCCGGAGACGCCCGGCTCGATCCACGAGGGCGGCGAGCTCGGGTACTCGCTGTCTCACGCATTTGGCGCCGCGTTCGACAATCCCGATCTGATCGTGGCGTGCGTGGTGGGCGATGGCGAGGCGGAGACCGCCGCGCTGGCCACGAGCTGGCACTCGAACAAGTTCCTCAATCCGGTCCACGACGGGGCCGTGCTGCCCATCCTGCACTTGAACGAGTACAAGATTGCGGGCCCTACGGTGCTGGCACGCATTCCGGGCGAGGAACTGGACGCGCTGATCCGCGGCTTCGGGTACCTGCCCCACGTGGTGCAGGGCGACAACCCGATGGCCATGCACCAACGGATGGCCGAGACGCTCGACGCCGTGGTCGCCGAGATTCAAGGCATCCAGCGCGAGGCGCGCGCGAACGGGTTCGGCAAGCGCCCCCGGTGGCCGATGATCATCCTGCGCTCGCCCAAGGGCTGGACCGGACCGAAGGTGGTGGACGGGAAGCGGACGGAGGGCACCTTCCGCTCTCATCAGGTGCCGATGGGCGACATGAGCCGGCCGGGGCACGTGAAGATCCTGGAGAAATGGCTGAAGAGCTACCGGCCGCAGGAGCTGTTCGACAAGACAGGCCGGTTCAGGGCCGAGCTTGCCGCATTGGCTCCCACAGGGGAGCGTCGCATGAGCGCCAATGTGCACGCCAACGGAGGCCTCCTACTACGCGACCTGCGGCTGCCAGAGTTCCGCGACTATGCCGTGAAGGTTCCCCAGCCGGGGGCCGTGGACGGCGAGGCCACGCGCGTTCAGGGCCAGCTCATCCGCGACGTGATCACACGCAATCCCCGCAACTTCCGTGTCTTCAGCCCGGACGAGACGACCTCGAATCGGTGGGACGCCGTGTTCGAGGTGACAAATCGGTGTTCATCGGCACAAATCCTTCCCGCCGACGACCACGTTGCGCCTGACGGGCGCGTGATGGAGATGCTGAGCGAGCACCAGTGCCAAGGCTGGCTCGAAGGCTACCTGCTCACCGGCCGGCACGGGTTCTTTCCCTGCTACGAGGCCTTCATTCACATCATCGATTCCATGTTCAACCAGCACGCCAAGTGGCTGAAAGTAACGAATCAGATCCCGTGGCGGCGGCCCATCGCCTCGCTCAACTATCTGCTGACGTCCCACGTCTGGAGGCAGGATCACAATGGCTTCAGCCACCAGGACCCGGGCTTCATCGACCATGTCGTGAACAAGAAGGCCGACGTCATCCGGGTCTATCTGCCGCCCGACGCGAATACGCTACTCTCCGTCACGGACCATTGCCTGCGTAGCCGCAACTACGTCAACGTGATCGTGGCCGGCAAGCAGCCGTCCCCGCAATGGCTGGACATGGACGCGGCCGTCAAGCACTGCACCGCCGGCCTCGGCGTCTGGCCGTGGGCCAGCAATGATCAGGGCGGCGAGCCGGACGTCGTCATGGCCTGCTGCGGGGATGTGCCGACGCTCGAAACCCTGGCCGCGGTGGAGTTGCTGCGGATCCATTTCCCCGAGGTGAAGGTCCGCGTGATCAACGTCGTCAATCTCATGAAGCTCCAGCCGCAGAGCGAGCACCCCCATGGGTTGAGCGACAAAGAATTCGACAAGCTCTTCACGAAAGACAAGCCGATCATCTTCGCCTATCACGGGTACCCCCTCCTCATCCATCGTCTGACCTATCGCCGGACGAATCATC
>JANMTJ010000193.1:0-1735 GCA_031390295.1 Oleiharenicola sp. | reverse complement strand
CTTCATTGTCATCGGTCTGGCCATCGGCGCCGCCGGCATCTACGTCGGGGACACCGATGACGCGCCCGGCGCGGCGCTCCTGGGCATCCTGTTGATGATCGGCCTGGTCGCCCTCGGCGTCCGCACCGCGCGGCGCAAGGCATAAGGCCGAGCCCGGGGTCATGTGCTACATTTATCCCCACCCGCCGAGACGTGCCAGCCTGCTTGATATCCGCTATTGCTTTTCAAGAAGCATGGCGTAGCTTGCCCTCGTGCGGTTCTCCTGGGATCGGGCCAAGGAGCGGCTTAATGTCGCTCGCCATGGCGTCGATTTCACGACCGCCCAGCAGGCTTTTGACGATCCAAAGTTCATTATTCTTTTTGATGACGCCCACAGCACTCCACACGAACTGCGCTGGTGGCTGCTGGGCCGCGTCGGATCCCGAATCCTTCACGTTCGCTACACCCACCGTCCCGGTGGAGTCATCCGGCTGATCGGCGCCGGATACTGGAGAAACTCACGTGCCTACTATGAAATCTACTGGAAAGAACAAGAAGCCCAGGATTGAGCCCCCCATTTTCGATGCCGAGGGCTACCAGACCAACATCAAGGACCTGAATGGAACCCCCTTGCCCGATCTCAGCAAAGTTCAGGCGGTGTCGTTTTGGGGCGGCGCGCGCGAAGGTGCCGGCCGTAAATCCACCGGCCGCCAGCCCGTGCAGCTGCGTCTCACCCCCAAGACCGTGCGCAGCCTCCGCGCCGCCGCCCGCAAGCAGGGCAAATCCATCTCAGAAGTCGCCGAAGCCCGCCTGCTCCTCGCCTGATTAATTCCTCCCGATTTCACGGCGCCTTCATCAAGCCTTCACACGGTTCCGGCACCCTGATCGCACATGAAAACCAAGGACTTTCTCATCGTGGCGCTCGCGCCGTTTGCCCTGCTGTGGATCCCGCTGGTCGGGATCATGGTCAGCGAGGAATGGAAGTGGACCTTCTCCGACTTCGTTTTCGGCTGGGTGGTCATGGCCACCGCCACCTTTGTCTTCCGGCTGATCGTGTCGCGGAAGTTCGCCAATTTCGCCTACAAGGCCGGCGCCGGCCTGGCGGTCCTGACCGGGTTCCTCGTCACCTGGATCAGCGCCGCCGTCCAGATCATCGGCCACGAGAACCCCGCCAACATGTTGTATCTCGCCGTCATCCTGACCGGCCTGGTGGGCACCGGCCTGGCGCGCTTCCAACCCGCGGGCATGGCCAAGGCGGCGTTCGCCACCGCCGGCGTCACCTTCCTGGTGCCGGTGGTCGCCGTCATCTTCTGGCCGACCGACTTCAGCCCGGGCATCCCGCGGGTGTTCATCCTGAACGGCGTCTTCGTCGCGATGTTCGCCAGCTCCGGCCTCTTCTTCCGCCACGCGGCGGGCAACGGTGCGCGCCTTCTCGCCTCGCCGACTTGTCCGCCATAGCGCCTGGCGACGGCGGGTGCGTGAGCCATGGCGTCCCTTCGCGCGCTTCGTGCCTTCGTAATGAAATTCCGAGACTGACCAAGCCAATCACGTCGGCGCGCGACTCCGGAATTGCGTTGGGCCGGCGGCATCCTCACTTTGCTCGCGCCGGAATTGCTCCGGTCACCTCAACCCACCCTTTCGTCAACCCTCCATATCTCCTCCGGGAGATGGGCCATGGAGAAAATCTACATTCTATGTCCGGGCTGCGAACAGCGGCTCGCCCGGCTCTTGGGCAAGATCGGTCAACGCCAAAGGC
>JANMTJ010000158.1:0-5324 GCA_031390295.1 Oleiharenicola sp. | reverse complement strand
GGGGTCGGACTTGAACAGCCGGCGGCAGATGGGCAGGTCCTTTTGTTCAATCTGCTCCTGAAGCGAAATCGTGTGCGTCGAGACGATGAGCTGCCGGCCTTGGTCAACAGCATGGATAATACCGGGGATTAGGTAGGCGAGACTCTTGCCCACGCCGGTGCCGGCCTCGAACAGCAGTGGCAGGTCGTCGGACAAAGAGACCGCCACCGCGCGCGCCATCTGCTCCTGCTCGGGGCGATGCTCCAGCTGCAGGGCGTCGCACAGGGAGCCGGTCTCGGCGAAGATATCCCTCGCGAGTTCCCGCAGCCGGGTCGGCTTGGCGCCGGCACCTTCATCATTGAGCCCAATCATCCGGCGAATCAGCGCGGAGCACCGGAGGGGAGCAAATCAATTTGCGCCTGCCCGCCAGTCGGACAAACTGCGACCATGAAGCCCGTGCCGACCGCGCCCAGCAATTGGACCGACGATCTCGTCCGGTTCCTCTGCGAGCAGCCGGGGGTGGGCGCCGTGCGCCTGGATCCCGGGGCGCGACGGGTGTCGCTGGCCACGCTGGGCACGGTCGACCTGGGGGATCTGGAGGAGAAGCTGGCGGCGACCATCACGGCGGTGGAGACCCAGTTTGCCGCCCATCCCGCCCAACTTTCCTCGGCGGGTTTTTCCCTGAAGCGCGAAGGGGATGCCGTCGTCATCGGCCGCAACATGGGGGCAACGGCCGAGAGCCTGTGGCTGTGGCGGGAGATGGAATGGCCCGAGATCAAGGCCGAGCCCACACCCGAGGACCAGGAATGGCGCACCTTGGCCATGCTGGCGGCCATCTGCGGCGGTGCGGGCATCGCGGGCCTGCTGGCCGAATATTTTGTTCCGGGGCTGCCCTGGCTGGCGAAGGGGCTGTTCCTTGCCGGCATTGTCACGGGCGGTTGGGACGCGGCCATCGACTCCTGGGCCAACCTGAAGAAACGGGAGGTGGAGATCCATTTCCTCATGCTGGCAGTGGCCGTGGGTGCGATGTTCATCGGCGCCTGGGGCGAGGCCGTGCTGCTGCTGTTCCTGTTTTCCGCCTCGGGGGCCATGGAGGAGTACGCCCTGGACCGCACGCAGCGCGAGGTCAGCGCTCTGCTCAAGACGGCGCCCAAGCGGGCCACCGTGGTGGATGCCGGGGGTCATGAGCGGGAAGTGGCGGTCGCGGAGTTGCAATTGCAGCAGATTGTCCGGGTGAAGCCGGGCGGGGCCTTCGCCGCCGACGGCCTGGTGGTCGCGGGCAAGAGTGCCAGCGACGAATCCAACCTCACCGGCGAGGCGGCGCCCGTGGAGAAGGGCGTGGGCGACCAGGTGTTCAGCGGCACGCTCAACCTCTGGGGTTCGGTGGATTTCGAGGTCGTGCGCCTGCCGGCCGAGAGCACGCTGCAGAAGATCATCCGGCTCATCCAGACGGCGCAGAAGCTCAAGGCGCCGAGCGAGCGTTTCACGGACAAGTTCGGCACCGGTTACACTTATGCCGTCATCGGAGGGTCCTTTGCCATGTTTCTGGTCTGGTGGCTGGGCTTTCAGCTGCCGGCGTTCACCAACACGCCCGAGGTGCGCTCGGCGTTCTACCGGGCCATGACGCTCATGGTCGTCGCGAGCCCGTGTGCGCTGGTCCTGTCAATTCCGTCAGCCATCCTGGCCGCCATCGCGTGGGGCGCCCGGCACGGCGTGCTTTTCCGGGGCGGCGCCGCCATCGAGAAGCTGGCCGACATCACCGTGGTGGCGCTGGACAAGACCGGGACGCTCACCACGGGTGAGCTGGCGGTGGTCGGCTATGAGAGCTTTCCGGCCGGCCGGGAGACGGAGGTGATGGAGCTCGCCTATGCGCTGGAATCCAAGTCGGAGCACCCGCTGGCCCGGGCGATTGTGCGGGATGCCAAGGCACACGGAGTGCGGCCGATCGCCCTGGAGGATTTCCAAAATATCGTGGGGCAGGGTGTCCGGGGCAGTTATGGCGGGGCCCAGGCCTTGCTCGGTCGGCGCGAACTGCTTGAAGCCGGACCGTTGGCCGGCTGGGCCGCCAAACTCCCGCCGGCCTCGGCGGAATTATCGGAGGTGTGGATCGTCGGCCGCGACGTGATCGGGCGCGTGTTGCTGCGCGACCAGATCCGCGTCGAATCAAAGGGCGTGCTCGCCGAGTTGAAAAAAATGGGCATCCGCACGGTCATGCTGACCGGCGACCGCCGGCAGGCGGCGGAGGCCGTGGCACGCGAACTGGGCCTCGACGAGGTCCGGGCTCATCTCACGCCCGAGCAGAAAGTCGCGGCCATCCAGGACCTGCGCCAGGGTGGCAACCGGGTGGCCATGGTGGGCGACGGCGTGAATGATGCACCTTGTCTCGCCGCGGCCGACGTGGGCGTGGCCATGGGCGCACGCGGCAGTGACGCAGCGCTGGAACAGGCCGAGGTGATCCTGATGCACGACCGGATTGAAAACTTCCTGTCGGCTGAGCGCCTGAGCCGCCGGGCCAAGGCCATCATCCGGCAGAACCTGACGATTTCGCTGGGCGTCGTGGTTGTCATGGTCATTGCCACGGCGTTTGGCGCCGTTCCCCTCGCCGTGGGTGTGGCCGCCCACGAGGGCAGCACCCTGGTGGTCTGCCTCAACTCACTCCGGCTCCTATTCGGACGCAACGCCTGAGCGGTCGGGCCGGGGCAGGGGAATTGCGGACTTGCAGTTTGCCCCCTTTGGGGGTGAAACTCATGACATTCCCGGCCCGGCAGGAGCACGAGTGGCCACGCGCTCCTAATCCCAATTAACTACTCTGCCCCCATGATGTCCCGCTGCCACGGTGTGTCCGCCCTGACCGCCGTTCTGCTGCTGGCCGGCTGTGCCAGCGACTCCAGCTACCCGGCTCGACCGGTCTATACCGCCAGCCAGGCCGGGCACGTCATCAGCCAAAATGCCGGCATGGTCATGGCGGTGGAGGAGGTCCTGATTAAGGGTGACAGCGACTACCCCGGGGCACCCGGCACTGGCTCCAAGGTGGGCAGCGCGGTCGGTCGAAGTGTTTTGACCGGCAATCCTCTTGCCGTGGTCGGGGCGATAGGCGGCATCATGGGCGGCAAAGCCGGCGCCAACCTGGATAACCAGATCGGCGACAAGATCACCATCGCGCTCGACAGCGGCAAAACCATCACCGTCGTGCAGGCGCGGGATAAACTGCAGCCGATCATGCCGGGCGAACGCGTGGTGGTCGAGAGCGGCAGCAAGACGCAGGTCGTCCGGGAGGTCCCGTCGAAGGATCCGGATTACACCATCAAGACGAACACCAAGTGGTAGGGTGAGGCCGTCCGACGGGACGAAACGGGTCCGGCTCAATCCTCGATCCACACGAGATCGCGGGTGCGGACCTCGTCGAAGAGTCCGAGGATCTCGAAGTTGTTCATCTCGATGCAGCCGCCGCTGAACGGCCGGCCGAGTCGGTCCTCGTGGTTGGTGCCATGGATGTAGATATAGCGGTCGTGGGTGTCCACGCTGCCCCCGAGGTTGTGGCCGGGTTCGAGGCCGCGCAGCCAGAGGATGCGGGTCGTGATCAGGTTGCGCTGCTGGTCCTCCAGGCCGAGCTCGGAGAAATGCTGGCCGGTGGCGACCCGGGCCTTGAACACGATGCCGGGGGGCTGGCCGGCCCCGAATTTCCCGGCGATCTCGTGCAGGCCGCGCGGCGTGCCCAGCGAATCCTTCACGTTGGAGGGCGGGCGGAGCGATGTGGAGACAACGTGGGAGCGCACCAGACAGCCGTCGCGGTAAAATCCAAGCAACTGTTGCGCAATAGATACTGTAATAAGCCGCGTTGTCGGCTTGAGTCCGAGCGCGTCACACCTTTCTTTGGCCCGTTCAAACGAATCATTCACGTGAGTAATCAATCCTACAGGGTCGGTATCGTCGGTGCGACCGGGGCGGTCGGTCAAGAGCTGATCGGCCTCCTGCTGTCGCGCTCCTTTCCGTTCGCGGAGCTGAGGCTGCTGGCCTCGGCGCGTTCCGCGGGCCGCAGCCTGGATGTGGGCGGAAAGAAACTCATCGTGCAGGAAGCCCGGCCGGAGGCCTTTGACGGACTCGACATCGCCTTCTTCGCCGCCGAGGGCGCCATCGCCAAGGCGCTGGCCCCGGAAGCCGTCAAGCGGGGTTGCCTCGTGCTGGACAAGAGCTCGGCCTTCCGCATGGCGGCCGACGTGCCACTGGTCATCCCCGAGATCAATCTCGCGGCCACGCGCGAGCACCGGGGCATCATCGCCAGTCCCAACTGCTCGACTGCGGTCGCGCTCATGGGGCTGTATCCACTGCACCGGCTGTTCGGGGTGAAGCGCGCCTTCTTCTCCACCTACCAGTCCGTGTCCGGCACCGGCGCCGACGCCATCGACGAACTCGAGGCGCAGACCCAGGCCTACGCCAAGGGCCAGCCGTTGCCGCGCAAGGTCTATCCCCATCAGATTTTCCAGAATGTGATCCCGCAGGTCGATACCTTCGGGGCGGACGGCTACACCGGTGAGGAAACCAAGATGCGGGAGGAGAGCCGCAAGATCATGGGCCTGCCCGGTCTCAAGGTCTCGGCCACCTGCGTGCGCGTGCCGGTCGTGCGGGCCCACTCCGTCGCCATCAGCGCCGAGTTCGTGAAGCCGGTGGACCTGGCCGCCGCCCGGCAGGCCATCGCGGCCTTCGCCGGCGCCGTGCTGGTCGACGACCCCGCCAGGCAGTCCTATCCGACTCCCCTCGATTTCAGCCGGCAGGTGAAGTGCGGCGTCGGTCGCCTGCGCCTCGACACCGCGCTGGACAACGGCCTGTCGCTCTGGGTCAGCGGTGACAACCTTTGGAAGGGCGCCGCGCTCAACTCGATCCAGATCGCCGAGGCGATGATCAAGGCCGGCATCCCGTTGAAGGCGAAAGAGCCGGCCGGGGTTTGAGGTAGGGCGCGGACTCCGTTCCGCGCCGCTGCGGCGAAGGGACTCGCCGCCCTACCACATAACCCTTGCAGCGCTCCGGCCATTCTTGCTTATTCCCGTTTTCCGGACGCCTAGCTCAGTTGGTTAGAGCACCTCGCTTACACCGAGGGTGTCGGGGGTTCGAGTCCCTCGGCGTCCATACTCCGCACGCCGCGAAGCGCGGGTGGAGTGTGTCTCGCCGAAGCTCGGCTTGCTGAGCGAAGGCGGACCGGCCACGCTGCGGCTTCGTATGGCAGGCCACTCTCCAATCCAGCACCCATGAAAATCATCCTCGCCACCCGCAAAAAGTCCGCTCGCCCTGACGCAGACGGGAATGGTGGCGGCGCGGTTGCAGGAAATGATTCCCGGTGCCCGCTGTGA
>JANMTJ010000151.1:0-2339 GCA_031390295.1 Oleiharenicola sp. | reverse complement strand
TGACGATGGGCTTGTCGCCGATGCTGATGTGGAGGTCCGAGATAACGAGTTGGCTCATGGAGGAAAGTTGGGAGTTGAGAGCTGAGAGGTGAGAGCCCGGCCTCAATTGGCGGCGGACTGGGCGCGGCCGCGGAAAGTCAGGTCAATGCTGCGGGCATCGAAGCCGGCCGGCAGCACCTCGTGCAGCCGGGCCATCAGGTCGGGGGGCAGGTCCACGTCGTGGATCTTGCCGGTGGACTCATCGTGGAAATGCGCGTGCTCATGCAGGTTCGGGCAGTAGCGGGTCGGCGCGCGCTCGAGGTTGACCTGGCGGACGATGCCGCAGGTGACGAGGGTCTCGAGGCAGTTATAAACCGTGGCGAGCGAGATGGTCGGCATCTGCGCCTTCACCCGGGCAAAAATCTCGTCGGCGGTGGGGTGGTCGCGCTTCTCCAGAATGACCTTGAGCACCACTTCGCGCTGGGGGGTGGGGCGGACATCGCAGGACTTGAGCCGCTCGGAGAGGACTGCGTGTTTTTCAGTTTGGGCGGACATGGTTGTTGGGGAGTCAGACAAACGAACCCAGTCGCGACAGAGTTTCAAGTAGGAATTAGACTAATTCTAATATGTAACAGATAATGTTCCAATCCATGTTATTAGGTATACAAACTGGCAGAGATTATCCCCAGGTTAATCAAGTATCTTGGAGCAAAGTGGGATCCACAGGGTTGACCAAGGGGCGGAATCAGAAGGCGCACGAGATAGTGAGCGAACCAAACTCGTTGTATTTGAGGCGCTGGGTCTCGAACTCACGGGTGCGGTAGACTTGGGTGAACGTGAGCTGCCAGTGACCGGCAATGAACCCGACGCCGTAGCTCAAGTCGGCGACAAACGGTCGCTTGTCCACGCTCGGGCTGTCCCTGAAGGTATTGCCGTCGAGAAAAATGTCCCGGGCCACGGCCCGGCCGTCCGCCGCGGCAAAGACGAAGAAGCTCCAGTTCCGGTTGGAGGCCACGCGGGGATCCTCGTCATCAATGGGGGAGTTCGCCCCGCCGCCGCCGCGGATCAGTTGGACGCCGAAATCGCTCGGCAGGTTGAGTCCGAGACGCACGGTGCCGCCGGTGTTGGCGTAGGTTTGCACGGTGCCGAGGCAGGCCCCGAGGTGGGGGACGAGGTCGATGCCAAGGGTCTTGGTGAGCGAGCGGCCGTAGAACCGCCACTTTCGTTCGAAGATGAAGTTGAGCCCAACCTCATCGTGCAGCTGGTATTCCCAGCCGTTCGGGCGCGAGTCGTTGGTCAAGGTGTGAATGCTGCGCTGGATGTCCTGCGCGTAGCTATGGCGGCCGACCATGCCGATCTGGATGGCCACCGAGTCGGCGATCCGCTCGGTTTTGCTGAGGAAGGTGAACTCCAGGTAGGTCCAGCCCGCATAGGGCCGGTCGGTCGGATTCGGCACAAAGGCGTCCTGGTCCTGCGGGGTGTACATGTTCTGACCGAGGCCCAGGCCAAAGTTTTTCTGGCTGCCCGGCCGGTTCACAAACGGCAGGCGTTCGATCAGGGATCTGCGCCAGCCCCGCTGGGTCCAATCTTCCAGGTCCGCGGAAAACCACGCCGCCTTGAAGCCATTGGTATAGTGCCGGTCCGTGCCACCAAACCAGTCGTTCTCGAAATAGAGGGTGAAGGTGCCCGCCTGCCGCGAGATGTCGTTGGGGATGCCGGTGGGATCGTCCGCCCGCAACACCAGGGGTGCGAGGGCGTGCAAGAGGGCAAGGAGGGACAAGCGGCACTTTTGAGTTTTTGACACAGGCCGGATGATGCCCGGTATGCCAGGCGTCCGGTATGGGGTGTTCAGGGGACAAACCCGGTCGCGGCACTCAGTTCTGGGGTGCCTGCCAGCACCAGTGCCAGGGCTCGTAGGCGATGCCCTGCCGGTTGCCGCGGGGATAGGAAAGGTGAAAGCCAAACCTGGCCGCGTGGCGCTTCAGCCAGCGGAATTCCCGGGTCCGGGCGAACGCGGCACTCAGCGTCATTTCCTGTGGCGAGCCCAGATCCAGTGCCCGGCCCGTATGGTGCTCGCTGCAGCCCGGAGCGGCGCTGAGGCGGAGGATGTCTGCGATCCGCTGGCCGGCGGCGAGCTTGCGCCGGATGACGGTGGTCTGCCGTGCGACGCTCCGGAAGGCGGAAAGCGGCAGCAGTGTCACGCCGTCGTTCGCCGCGGCGACCTGCATCCGTTGCCATGCCGCGGCGGTGCGCGGGGTGAGTTTTAGAACTTTTCCGTCATCGGCGGCGCGACCGATGGACACGAGGCGCTTCGCTTCGCGCTGGAGCGGCAGCCGCGCGTAACCGGCCGGGATGCCGAG
>JANMTJ010000093.1:0-2395 GCA_031390295.1 Oleiharenicola sp. | reverse complement strand
TGGGAACAGCTCGGCCCCGCCGATCCGCTCCGGCCACCGGCCGGAATGAAGTTTGTCCGGCTCGACGGAACCACCGTGGAGGCCGAGGTGGCGGCGGTGGCGTTCGAATTTCAAGGCAAAAAAGAAGTGCAGGTGATCGCCACGCTGCCTCACCACCCGCCCCAAGCTGTGACGCACCACGACTGTCCGGGTGCTGCAACGGAGCAACCGCCCACGGCGTATATCCCCCTCGCGGCCCTCAGTGCCAATGCGATGCCCCGCGACATCGAGTGGGTCTCGAGGTCGGATTCTTCCGCTGCCTCACCAAACCCATCAAGGTGAAGGTATTCATGGACACACTCGACGTGGCCCTGGCACTGGCGGGCGGAGCAAGGCGGGGCGCCAACCCCGCTGCACAGGGGGTATTCACCCACTTTGCGGGCGCGGGCGGGTGAGGTATTCTAGGCAATCTCCCTAAACGGGCTGTCCATGATCGATAAACCCCGCCACCCCCCCATGCACGAGCGGCGCCTGTCCAATCGCCGGCAGGAATCCAGCCTGACCGGTGCGCGGCTCGATAATTCCCAACGGATCGCCAACCTCGGCGACTGGGAATACGGCTTTGCCGAGCACCGCCTGCTTTGGTCCGAGGGGGTCTACCGGATCCTCGGCCTCACGCGGAAGGATACTCCGCCCGACTCCGAGATCTTCTACCGCCTGGTGCATCCGGACGATCTCGCCTTCGTGAAACGGGAGAAACAGGCCGCCACGGCAGGTTTACACCGGGCTGATTTTGAGCACCGCATCATCCGCCCCGATGGGGAGGTGCGGCATGTCCATCATATCACCGAGACGGAGCGGGACCGTGAGGGCCGGCTGGTCCGGGAATCGGGGACCATTCAGGATGTCACGGAACGGAAATCCGCCGAGGCAGCCCTTCGCGCGAGCGAGGAGCGGTTCAAATTCGTGGCCCGCGCCGTGAGCGATGTGGTCTGGGACTGGAACCTCACGGCCAACACCCTTTGGTGGAATGACGGCTTCCTCACCACCTTCGGTTTTGCCGCCGGCGAAATCGAGCCCAGCATCGAGTCCTGGACCGGCCGCATGCATCCCGGTGACCGCCCCCGCGTGATCGCGAGCCTCCATCGCGCCATCAACAACTGCACCGAGGACTGGAGCGCAGAGTATCGCTTGCAGCGGAAGGACGGCAGCCATGCCTTCGTGCAGGATCGCGGCTACATTCTCCATAATGCGGCCGGCAAGGCCGTCCGCATGGTGGGCGGCATGCGCGACCTCACCGAGGAAAAAAACCGCGAGGAGGAGTATCTGCGGGCCCAGCGCATGGAGGGCATTGGCACGCTCGCCGGGGGCATCGCCCACGACCTGAACAATGTGTTCACGCCCATCCTGATGTCGATTGAACTGCTCCAGCTCGATTTGGGTCAGGACGTGCGGCGCAGTAAAATCCTCGAGATCATTCACGCCAACACCCGGCGCGGGGCCGACCTGGTACGCCAGGTCCTCAGCTTCGCCCGGGGGCTGGAAGGCCAGCGGGTCGCCATCAAGCTGCAGCGCCTGATTGACGAGCTCACGGGCATCATCACCGAAACCTTTCCGCGCAGCATCCAGATCGTGACCAATGTGCCCCCTGACCTCTGGCTCATCCAGGGAGACCCGACCCAGCTTCACCAGGTGCTGCTCAATCTCGCCGTCAACGCCCGTGATGCGATGCCGGACGGCGGGAAGCTCACCTTCGCCGCGGCCAATGTCACCCTCGACGCCCAATTTGCCGGCACCGGCCGGGAGGCGCAGGCCGGCCCGCATGTGTTGTTGCAGATCACCGACACCGGCCTCGGCATTCCGCCGGAATTGCGCGAGCGTATCTTCGATCCGTTTTTCACGACCAAGGAGCCCGGCAAGGGCACCGGCATCGGCCTTGCGACCGTGCATACCATCGTCAAGAGCCATGGAGGCTTCCTGAATGTCGTGAGCGAGGTCGGCCTGGGCACCACGTTCAAAATCTACCTGCCGGTCGACCACGCGCTCCCGCCCCCCGCCAGCGCCCATCCCCTGCCGGCCGAGCTGCCGCACGGCCGGAATGAACTGGTGCTGGTGGTCGACGACGAGATTGCCATCCGTGAAGTCACCCAGCAAACCCTCGAACGCTTTGGTTACCGCGTGATCACCGCCAGCGATGGGGCCGAAGCGGTTGCACTCTACGCCGGGCAGGCGCCGCAGATTGCCCTCGTGATCACCGACATGATGATGCCAGTCATGGACGGCGCCGCGACCATTGAGGCGCTCAGGCACATCAATCCAGCCCTCAGGATCATCGCCGCCAGCGGCATCGATTCGGGGGATAATGTGGCCAAGGCCATCAGTGCCGGCGCCACGCACTTCCTGTCCAAACCCTATA
>JANMTJ010000069.1:0-2557 GCA_031390295.1 Oleiharenicola sp. | reverse complement strand
CCACCGTGAGTGTCTGGCAGTGCTTCCAGAAAGGGGTGAACACCTGGAAGGGTCCGCCGGCCTTGTTCTGCACCGTGTGCGGCTCGAACAGGAGCGCAGCATTGAAACTTCTGACCTCGACGCCCGCCGGCGTGAGACCGGCCTGCAAAGCCTTGTCCCGGGCAATAGCTGCCGGTTCGTAGCGCCGGTTCCAATAAACCGCATCGGCGCCCGTGCACCTGATCAGCTCGCGCAAGATTGCTCCGCTCTCTCCTTGCACCACCACGAGCCGGGAACTGCGTCCACGCAGCTCGGCATCGAGGGCGGACAGTGAGTGGTGCAACCACCAGCGCGACGCACCGCCCATCGGCCATCTGCCCTCCCCGGCCTCATCGAGCATATAGACGGGCACCACGGGTCCGCCCCGCGTCACCGCGGCGGCCAGCGCCGGGTTGTCCTGCAGCCGCAAATCCTGCCGGAACCAGACGATCGTGGCGGGCAGGCGATGGGATGCGGAATGGAAGGTCATTGAATGATTAACGATCAGGCCCGGCCGCTGGACGCCTTTTCCCCACGCGATGCGATCAATCGAGCCGGAGTACTACAGCCACGCAATCGCCCGGACCGATCTCACAGCACGTTGCTGTAAAGCTGCTCGTAGGCCGCAACCGCCGTCTTCCACGAGAAATCACGCTGCATGGCGCGGCGCTGCACCGCGGTGTATTTTGCCTTGTCGGCATAGAGGGCCAGCGCCCGGTCTAAACCACTGTTGAATCCCGCCTGTGTGGGCGCAAACATGATGCCCGTACCGGTCTCGGGTGACTGGCCGCAATCAATGACCGTGTCCACCAGTCCGCCGACCGTGCTGACCAGCGGCACGGTGCCGTAAGCTTGGCTGTACATCTGGTTCAGACCGCAGGGCTCAAACAGCGAGGGCATGAGGAAGAAATCCGACCCCGCCTCCACCAGATGGCTCATCGCCTCGTCCTGCCGCACGCAGGTCGCGATTTTGCCGGGATGCTCGGCCGCCAGGGCCTGCATCGCCTCCTCGTATTTTCGCTCGCCCCCGCCGAGCACCACCAGGCGGCAGTCCTGGTGCGCGAAGAACTCGGCCGCCCCCAGCACCAGGTCGAGACCCTTGCCCGAGGTGAAGCGGCAGACCATGCCAAAAATGGGACCCTTAAATTTCTGGTCCCAGTTGAATTCCTGCAGCAGCTTGGCGCGACACAGGGCCTTGCCCGCGATGTTTCCGGCGCTGTAGCGCGCGGGCAGGCTGGCGTCCACCGCCGGGTTCCACACCGCCGTGTCGATGCCGTTGATGATGCCGTGCAGGTCGTCCAGGCGCGTGGCGATCACGCCGTCCAGGCCGTTGCCGAACTCCGGGGTCTGGATCTCCTGGGCGTAGCGCGGGCTGACCGTCGTCACCAGGTCGGCGAAGACGATGCCGGCTTTCAGCATGCAAATCTGGTCGTAATACTCCAACCCATCGATGCCCATCAGTTCCTCCGGCAGGTTCGTGAGGGCGAAGGATTTTCGCGGAAAAATTCCCTGGTAGGCGATGTTGTGGATCGTGAACACGGTCTTGAGCGCGAGCGTGGTGTCGTAGCGCCGCTCGGCGTCGCGCAGGAACAGCGGCAGCATCCCCGTCTGCCAGTCGTGGCAGTGCACAATGTCGGCCTTGAAATCGGTCAGACGCAGCAGCTCGGCGACCGCCTTCTGGAAAAAGATGAACCGCGCATCGTTGTCGTCATAGTCGCGTTCCCCCGTCCAATACGGCCGCTGGCGGTCAAAAAACTCCTCGCGGCAGATCAGGTGCAGCGTCAGGCCCGGGCGGGGCGTGAGGGTGAGGACATCGCCGGCCAGGAACGCGTCCCCCATCTCGATCTTCAGCCGGTGCGTGAGCTTGGCCCCCTTGGCGTGCGGGCCATCGAGCAGCGTGCGGTAGCCCGGCACGAAAAGAGCCACCTGGTGCCCCCGGTCCACCAATGCGCCGGTCAACGCCGCCACCATGTCTGCCAGTCCGCCCGTCTTCAAATAGGGAAAGAGTTCGCTGACGGCATGGGCAATTCGCATGTTGCAACTCTACACTCCCGGGCGCACGGTGCGACCAGAAAATCCCGGGTCTGGTAACGTCCGTGTGACACTCTCCCGCTCTTCCCATGAATCTTTCCGAACGCCTGTTCGCCCATCTTTCCCGTCGCAACTACGTGCCGGCCCCCGCCGATGCCATCGCCAAGGAATGGCGCCTCAACCCCAAGCAGCGCCGCGCCTTCGCCACCGAGGTCGGCGAACTCGTGCGTTCCGGTCGCATCGCGCTGATCAAAAACGACCGCCTCTGCCTGCCCCGGGAGGCCGATCTCGTCACCGGCAGGATCAACTTCCGCCAGAAGGGCTCCGCGATGGTCGCGCCCGAGGTCAAGGCCACCGAGCCGCGCAAGCCCGCCATCTTCATTTCCGGCGAGGACACCGGCGTGGCCCTGCAGGGTGACACCGTCATCGTCCGTCTGCGCTCGCCCAAGGAGCGCGACTTCCCCCACTTCCTCAAGCCCGGCGAGCAGGCCGGCCGCGTCATCAAGAT
>JANMTJ010000042.1:0-5588 GCA_031390295.1 Oleiharenicola sp. | reverse complement strand
CCGAGGCTGATGAAGGAATAGCTGGCGAAGAAATCCATGCCTTCCTTTTCCTTGAGAAATTCCTGCGTCTCCAGCGTCGCCATCCGCATGGCGCCGTCGAGTTCGTCGTGGATGCCCAGCGTGACGTAGTGCGTCGGCGTCTCGACGCGGGGCGTCTTGTACTTCAGGTCCTTGCGGACGATGAACTGGAGGATGCCCTCGATGTTGCATTCGATCGTCGTGCCGGTGACCTCGCCGTTGCCCTGCAGCGCGTGGGGGTCGCCCGTCGTGAAGATGCCGCCCTTGACCTGGACCGGCAGGAAGAGCGAGGAACCGACCGTGATCTCGCGCAGGTCGAAGTTGCCCCCGTGCACCATGGTGGGCGGGCCGGACGGCAGCCGGCCTATCGCCTCGGGCGGCGCCAGGCCCATCTGGCCGAGATGCGGCTGCAGCGGCATCTCGATCGTCTTGGAGAAGATCGCGCGATTCCGGGCCGGATCAATGCGGTACATCTTGGACCAGGGCCGGGGCGTGATGTCGCCCAGGGGACCGCTGCCGCCCGGGCGGGCGCCGTTCATGCCGTAGTCGGCCCGGAACTTGAGCGACAGCACGCGGACCTCGAGCACATCGCCCGGCTCCGCGCCCTCGACCGCGATCGGCCCGGTCAGCGGGCCGCGCATGTTGAGTCCCCGTTTTTTCCCCTCGGTTTTCAGCGCGATGATGTCCTGCACGGCGGGATTATCGAGCGGGATGCCGTTTTCCTTGTAGAAAGCCTCGGGTTCGTCCGGGATGTTCGACAGAGAGACCGTGTCAATTTTCACGCGCTCGCCCGACTTGATCGTGAGCACGGGTTTGGTTTCGGCGGAGTAGTAGCCGAGCACCACGGTATCGATGGTGGCGCGGAGGTGGTGGTCGAAATCAGCGGCGCGCACGAGCGTCGACGAGATAATCACCGCTATGAGGGTCAGGCGGATTGCTTGCATGAAGGGTGTGGAGTTGAAGTGGGCGGTACGCGAACGACCTAGAACTTGTAGGTGAGCGTGCCCTGCATGTTGCGCTCCGGCGCGGGAATCACGATCGCCTCGCCCGTGCCATCCGGTGAATTGGGCGTGAAGTAAAGCTCGTTCGTCAGGTTGTTGACCTGCAAACGGTAGCTCCAGTTTTTGCGCGTGTAGACCACGGAGGCCCCGCAGGTCGAGGCCGCGGGCAGGATCACGTCCTTGATGCGGCCCGAGGGAATCGAAGCCTGGTAGCTGCCGGAGACGTTGAACGCCCAGCCGCTGTCGAGCAGGTAGGTGGCGTTGACGGTGAAGACCTTGTCCGGATAACCTGAGCGCTCCATGTACTGCACCTGGCCCGCCAGGGTGGTCGTGTAGCGGCCGCCGTAGAAATCGGCGTCGGACAGACCGTAGAACGACGGATTCACGGTGATCGTCGCGGCCCGGATCGGCGTGTAGACCGTTTTCTGGAAAGTCGCGCCGCCCGTGACGCTCAGGTGCCGGTTCGGCACCCAGCGCAGCTCGGCCTCGATGCCCTTGGAAAGGGTCGAAAGCACCTGACCGGTATCGAAGGAGAAGGAGGTGCGCGTCTGCCGGAAGGCGGCGACATTCGCCATCAGCTTCTGCTCGAAGAGCGTGGTCTTCAGGCCGGCTTCCCGCAGCTCCGAGCCGTTCAGGGCCGAGGGGACGACCGGAATGCCGATGCCACCGTCGATGCCGATGACCAGCGTCTTCTGCCGCGCATAGGTGAAGTACGGGCGGATGCCCTTGAATACCTCGTAGGATCCGCTCGCCGTCCAGGAGCGGCCATCCACGTTGTTGCGCACATCCAGACCGGGCGTGGTCAGCACGTGGAGGGGGATGCGCGAGTGGATGTTGATCCAGTCCGCGCGGCCGCCGAGGATCAGGTTGATCTTGCTCCCCAGCGTGATGTCCGTGAGGGCGCCGAGGCCGGCGTTCTCGTACTTGCTCCTGAGGCCGGTGTTCCACGGGGCCAGGTGCGGTTCGAGGTAGGATACCGCGAAGCGGTTCAGCTCGCTGAACGGCCTTGAGAGGTCGGCGCGGTTGACCAGGTCGGAGTATTTCGTGCCGCCCCGGTTGAAGGTGTCGTAGTAGCGCCAGTTGGCGGCGAGGCTGGTGTTCAGGTCGAGCCAGCTCAGGCTGGGCGCAAAGGCCTTCTCGAACACGAGCTTCTCCTCAAAGACGAAGCTCGCCGTGTCTTGCGCAAAGGCGGAGGCGCGCGTCCACTTCCACCGTTCCATGTATTCCGCATAGATCTTGTTCGTAATCGTGGTCCCCTGCTCCGGTTCGAACACGATGTCGAAGTAGCCAAGGTTGATGTTGGCCTCACCCCCGTCCTCGGGCGATTGCGAGTTGGCCCGCCGGTCCAGCTTCACCTTCGACGCCGTCGCCGGGTTGACCCGCCAGCCCTGGCCGACGGCGGCCGCGGCCGCCGCGGCCGAGGTGCCGGGCGCGACATTGCGGATGAGCGCGCCGTAGGAATCCACCTCCGCCGTCGAGATCAGGCCGTCGCCATTGCGGTCCATGTCCACCTGCACCTCGCCGCCGTTGTACATGCCCGTGTTGATCAGCTCCTGGGTGATCCGATTCCAGCCGGCCAGCTCTGTGCCGCCCCAGTGCTGGTACATCTGGCCGAATTCGAGGCGGATGGTCTTGGTCAGCTCCAAATCGAACGAGGACTGGAAGATCGCCTGCCGGAACGGGACGTTGTTCCAATACGTATCCGAATCCTCGCCGTTGACATAAACGTAGTAGCCGCCCCGCTTCTCGAACAGCGAGAAGGGTCCGCCCACTTCGAACGCCGCAGACTTCTTGTTGTAGGAACCATAGGTGACGCTGGTTTTCCCCGTCGGCGTTTCCAGGTATTTGCCGGTGCTGGCCCGCGCCGCCTTGGGCACGAAATTGGTGTAGCCCCCGACCTTGCCGGGGCCGTAGATCGGCGACGGAGACCCGCGCACGACTTCGAGGCGGCTCATGGCCGTGATCGGGGAGGGGAACAATTGCGTGTTTTCCAGCCGCTTCATCCCGCGGAAGTAGGTGTCGCTGGGAATGCCGCGGATGTTGACGTTGCCATTGATGCCGAAGATCGAAGTGGTGTAGGTGCTCGGCACCACCTTCGCGACGTCGAGTGCGTTCTCGATGCCGTAGGCCAGCATCATATCGTCGCCCAGCACGCTGATCGAGCGCGGTGTATCCTGCAGGCTTTTCTTGAAACCGAAGATGGAATCGACCGGCTCATTGTTGAGGAGGTTGATGGGATCGTTCAGTTTTTTTTCCGCCACGACCTTTTCCAGAACCAGGATTGGCTCGGTGGTCTTCTCGGCGGACTTGGTCGTCGGCTGCACCTGCGCGAGCAGGGCCGTGGCAGGGAGCATCGATAATGCGATCAACAATGTGGGTGTGTGTCTGGTCATGGCCGGAGTAAGTTCATCTGGCGTGTTGGTGTGCGTGGTGACGGGTGAGGATTTAGCACGCGAGGTGCCACCTGCGGTGAAGGCTCATCCGTATGAATTCTTTTCTTAACGCGGCGCGGAACCCGGGAGGCTCAGTGACTTGGGCCGGATAATTTCCGCCGCTGAAAACAGAAACGGCGCTGCGCGAAAAATATAACCGACTGGATCCGCACGCGTGCCGCCGGGTCATCGCGGTTTTTCCGCGCGAATCCCCGGCGCGCCGCCCGGTTGACTAATGGCGGCCGGGGATGTCTCATGGGTGGTGATGACGGTCACGCCCCAAGAAGATTTCGCCGCCCGCCTCGAGGCCAGTGTGCACGACGGCACCTTTGCCCGGCTCACGCTCGGCAAACCGCGGGGCGGCGACGCCACGCTCCAGAAAATCATCATCCGCCCCGTCGCGCTCAAGTCCGGTCCGCACCTGTCCTTCGTCTGGCGGCACGATACCCGCGACATAACCAAGAATCTCCCGTACGCCGAGGCCGTGCGAGAGATCGGGCGGCTGATCGGCACCCAGTTTCACAGCGCCCACCTGGCCACCACCCAGCAGGGCGTGGAACTGGAGTTCAACAAGAAGGGCGAACCGCGCCTGCATCTCGGTCGCTCCGCCGTGCCGTTCCCCGACCTGGCGCACGACCGCGCCAAGCCCCGCTTGCTCGCCCCGGATGCGCAGGCCTGGCTCCAAGCCCTCGGGGTCACCAACCCCGCCGGCGCCGTGCGCGAGGGCATGGCCGACAAGCACCGCCAGATCCACAAGTTCACTGAGATCCTCAGCCACCTCGTGGCGGACGCCCCCCTGCCCGACGACCGCCCCGTCGAAATCACCGACATGGGCTGCGGCAAGGGCTACCTGACCTTCGCCACGCACGATTATTTCGACCGCGTGCTGCAGCGCTCGGCCCGCGTCTGCGGCGTCGAGGCCCGTCCCGAGCTCGTGGCGCTCTGCAACCAGCTGGCCCACGACACCGGCCGGCCGAAACTCTCCTTCATCAGCGGGACCATCCAGGACGCCGAGTTGCCCGCGCCGGACGTGCTCATCGCACTCCATGCCTGCGACACCGCCACCGACGATGCCATCGCGCGCGGCATCAAGAACGACGCGACCCTCATCGTCGTCTCCCCCTGTTGCCAGAAGGAACTGCGCCCGCAGCTGCAGGCCGCACCCGTCCTCACCCCGGCGCTGCGCCACGGCATCTGGCAGGAACGCCATGCCGAGTTCGCCACCGATGCGCTCCGCGCCCTGCTGCTGGAATGGGCGGGCTACGACACCAAAGTCTTCGAATTCATCTCCACCGAGCACACCGCCAAGAATCTGATGATCGCCGCCACGAAGCGCCCCGGCCTGGCTCGCGATGACGCCTCCGCCGCCCGGGTCCGCGAACTCGCCACCTTCTACGGCATCAAGTCCCAGGCCCTGGCCCGGCAGTTGGGCTTTGGGTTTTGATGACCCTTGCTTGTCATTCTGAGTGCAGCGAAGAATCAAGAAGCATGACCGCCGGCAAACCTCAGCATGGATCCTTCGCAGCGCTCAGGATGACAGGAGGGGATAGATGAACTGGGAATCACTCGACTGGGAAATCCTCGACCGGCTGCGGAAAGATTTTCTCTCCGGCGCCGCGGCGGACGGCCCCTACTGGCACACGCTGACGGACCTCGAGTGCTACGATTTCACCTTTGGCGAGCGCATCGGCTGGAAGTGGGACGCTGTGCTGCGCGAATTGAAACTGCGCAACTGGACGCCACCCAAGGGCGGAACCGTACTCGACTGGGGCTGTGGCAGCGGCGTCGCTGGCCGGCGCGTGGTGGAGTGCTTCGGGGCCGTCAGTTTCTCCCGCCTGCTCGTCCACGACCACTCCGCTCTCGCGATGGACTTCGCGGAACATCACGCCCGAAAGACTTTCCCTGCCTTGCCGGTCGAGCGCGCCAGCCACCCTTTTTTGCAAAGCGATGAACCGATCGATGCGCTGGTCGTCAGCCACGTGCTCAACGAGCTGCATGCTCCCGATCTGGCGGGGCTGATCGCGCTGATGGCAAGGGCCAGAACGATTTTGTGGGTCGAGCCCGGCGCTCACGAGGTCAGCCGGACCCTCGGCAACTGGCGGAAAAAACTGCTCAGCACCGGTCTGAAGGCCGTCGC
>JANMTJ010000030.1:0-2242 GCA_031390295.1 Oleiharenicola sp. | reverse complement strand
CCGCGGAAGGCATCCGCGAAGCGTTCGCGAATTTGCGCGACGGCGCGCAGATGGCCGGCCTCTCGGATGCGGCGCGCTGCCGCAGCGAGAGCGACTGGCTCATCGGCATCAACGGCACGCGCGCGCTTACCAAGCGCATGTTCGGCTCCCGCGCCGGCAACGTGGCCTCGGTCGGCCGCGTGCAGACCCCCACCCTCGCCATCGTCTACAACCGCGAGCTCGTGATCCGCAATTTCAAGCCCCGCGACTACTGGCGCGTCACCGCCAGCTTCGAGGTGGCCAAGGGCCGCTATGAGGGCGCCTACCAGCGCCCCGATTACAAGAAGAGCGACGACGAGCACGACCGCGTCGACCGCCTCTGGGTCAAGCAGACCGCCGAGGCCATCGTCGCCGCCTGCTCGGGCCACCCCGTCGCCGCCGTCACCGAGGAGAAAAAGGCCAGCACGCAGATCGCCCCGAAGCTTTACGACCTGACCACGCTCCAGCGCGAGGCGAACGGCCGCTACGGTTTCCCCGCCAAGCGCACGCTCCAGATCGCCCAGGCGCTGTATGAGCGGCACAAGATGATCACCTATCCCCGCACCGACTCGCGGGCGCTGCCGGAGGATTACATGCCGCTGGTGCGCGAGACCCTGGCGAACCTGCACGGCGACCTGAAGCCGCACGCGCAGCGCGTGCTCGACTCCGGCTGGGTGCAGCCGAACAAGCGCATCTTCAACAACGCCCAGGTCTCGGACCACTTCGCCATCATCCCGACCCAGCACGAGGCCAAGCACCTCGACGAGGCCGAGGCCAAGCTGTTCGACATGATCGCGCGGCGCTTCGTCGCGACGTTCCATCCCGTGGCCGAGTTTGACGTCACCACGCGTCTCAGCGTCGTGGCCGGCCACACTTTCAAGACCGAAGGCAAGGTGCTCACGGCGCCCGGCTGGCTCGCCGTCTACGGCAAGACGACGGTCGACGACGATTCGCCCGACTCGAAAGCCCTGCCCGCCATGTCGCCCGAGGACAAGAGCAAGGCAAAGACCATCGACCCCGTGCTGCACGCCGAGGCGACCCGGCCGCCGCCGCGCTACACGGAAGCCACGCTGCTCTCCGCGATGGAAGGCGCCGGCAAGCTGGTCGAGGACGAGGACCATGCCGAGGCGATGAAAGAGCGCGGGCTCGGCACGCCCGCCACGCGCGCCGACACCATCGACGGCCTCATCAACCAGAAATACATGGACCGCGCCCAGCGCGAGCTGGTGCCGACGACCAAGGCCGAGCAGGTGCTCCAGTTTCTCACGGCCGTGAAGGCCGACGACATCACCAGTCCGACCATGACGGGCGAGTGGGAATTCCACCTGCGCGAAATGGAGCACGGCAAGTTCTCCCGCGACAAGTTCATGGCCGAGATCATCAAGGAGACCAAGGGCATCGTGGAGCGGGTGAAGAATTTCGAGGAGGACGACTCGGTCGCCCGCGTGACCGACATCAAGTCCCCCACCGACGGCAAGCCCCTGCGCGAGACGCTCCGCGGCTACAAGTCCAAGGACGGCGAGTTCATGGTCTACAAGGTCATCGGCGGCCGCCGCATGGAGGAGCCGGAGATCAAGGAGCTGGTGGAAAAGCGCACGGTCGGCCCGCTCGACGGCTTCATCTCGAACAAGACCCGCAACCGCTTTTCCGCCGTGATCAAGCTGGTGCAGGTGGAGGACAAGAAGGACCCGACGCTCAAGAAATGGAAGACCGAATTCGATTTCGGGGACAAGGCTGACATCGCCACCCTCACGCCCTTCTGGACCGACCCCGCGACCGGTGTCCAGCTCTGCGAGAACGGCAGCAGTTACATCCTGCGCGAAAAGGAAGGCGAGGGCTGGAAGCAGACCTTCCGCATCGGCCGCATCATGTGCCAGAAACCCATCCCGCCCGAGCAGGTGATCAAGATGGTCACGAACGGGAAGACCGACCTCATCGTGGGTTTCACCTCCAAGAAAGGCCGGCCGTTCGACGCATTCCTCAAGCGCGAGGGTCCGAAGATGTCTTGGGAATTCCCGCCGCGCAAAGCCAAGCTGGACAAGGACGGCAAGCCCATCCCCCGCAAAGCCCGCGTGCCGCTCGATCTTTCCAAAGCCACGGTCATCGGCGAGAGCAAGGTGCACGACGGCGAGCTGGTGATGACCGACGACGCTTTCTACGTGCGCAAGCCCGGCCAGGACAATCGCGCCGTGTTCAAGTGCTCCCGCAAGATCTGCGAGATCGA
>JANMTJ010000354.1:0-3175 GCA_031390295.1 Oleiharenicola sp. | reverse complement strand
GGTGGACAGCTTGCGCCAGCCCCGCTCCTTGTCCGGCGGCAGATGCATGTCGGGCAGCGGCTTGATCTCGACCCCGGGCACAATGCCCGTGGCGTCGTCTGTGAAGCAAATGAAGCGGTGTGGTCGCTGCAGATGGCGCGTCAGCATCGAGCGCAGGGTGTTCACGTATTCGGGCCCGTATTTCACGCCCCACTTCATGCAGATGACATTGACCATCCCACTGTGCCTAGCTGTTCACCCGCCGGATTGACAGCGCGAAAATCCCGTCACCCAACCCCGGCTTGCCCGCCGAGGCGGGCTTGCCAAGACGGGTGAGCTCCGCACACGCTGGGTGCGCATGCTCTCCGCCTCTGAGATTGCCGCCCGCCAGACCGAGCTCACCACCCGCTGGCACCAGACCACCCCGGCCGCCACCGGCGAAGGCTTCCAGCGCCTGCTGGACGAGAATCACCTGCGCAATTTCTCGCTCTGGCACGAGGAGGATGTCGCCCGGCGCGACGACCTCGGTTTCGAGGCGATCTATCGCGCCAAGCGCAACATCGACCGCTTCAACCAGGAACGGAACAACTATGTCGAGGAGATGGACCAGGCCATGGTCGCCGCGCTGCACCCGCCCGAGTCCGGCTGCCCGCGCAATTCCGAAACCCCCGGCATGATGATCGACCGGCTCTCCATTCTCTCCCTCAAGGAATTTCACATGCACGAAGAAACCGTCCGCCCCGACGCCTCGCCCGCCCACCGCGAAAAGTGCGGCGAGAAACTCGCCCGCATCCGCCGCCAGCGCGCGGACCTCACCGGCTGCCTGGCTGACCTGCTGGTCGAGGTTGGGGCCGGCCGGCGCACCTTCTCCGTCTATTACCAGTTCAAAATGTATAACGACCCGGCGCTGAACCCGCAGCTCTACCGTCAGCCCCCCAAGGCATGAGCCGCGCCAGCGAGCAATCCTACCTCTGGCTGCCGACCCACTGGCCGACCTGGACCGGCCTCGGTTTCTTCTACGCTTGCGCCCGCCTGCTCACCTGGCCTGAAAAGCGCCGCTTCGCCCGGGTGCTGGCCTGGTTCGTCTTTCATGTCGTCCGCTTGCGGCGCTCGGTCGTGCTCACGAACCTCCGCCTCTGCTTCCCGGAAAAATCCGAGAAGGAAATCCACGCTCTCGCCTTCGCCCATTACGACGCGCTGGCGTTCGGCCTGTTCGAGACCACCTCCGGCTGGTGGGAGCCGCTCGACCAGCTTCCGCCGCACCGCATCATCGGCGCCGAGCATCTGGAGCGCGCCATCGCCGCCGGCCGCGGCGTCGTGCTGCTGACCGCCCATTTCACCACCCTGGAAATCTGCGGATGCTATATCACGGCCCGGTTGCCCGTCGGCTGTCTCTACCGCGAGCCCAACAACCCGGTCGCCGCCCTGCCGATGCGCCACCACCGCGAGCGGGTCGCGTCCATCGCCGTGCATTTCGACGACCTCAAGGGCCTCATCCGGGCCCTCCGCGCCGGCTATGTCATCTGGTATGCTCCCGATCAGGGCAAGCGCTCGCCGGGCTCGGAGATCCTGCCCTTCTTCGGCGTGCCCGCCATCACGAACACCGCCACCAGCAAGATCGCCAAGATGACCGGCTCGGCGGTCGTGCCCTATTTCGCCCGGCGCGAGCGGGACGGCTCCTACACCCTGAGCATTCATCCCCCGCTGGAGAATTTCCCCACGGACGACATCTCGGCCGATGCCATCCGCATCAACCGGCTCATCGAGGACAATATCCGCCTCGCCCCCGAACAGTACTTCTGGGTCCACAAGCGCTTCAAGGCCCGCGGCGAAGGTTACCCGAATGTTTACTGACCGCGCACGACCCTACACACCCCGCCCTTCGGGCACCCCTCTTCATAGAGGGGAGCTTCGCTGCGTGGGTTTGCGTCCCCTTTATCAAGAGGGGTGGCGCGCAGCGCCGGGGTGTGTTCTCCCGAAGCAGCGAAAATTCTGACCCATGCCCTGGCCCGACCAGCGTACGCTCCGCATTCTGGTGATCCGCTACCGCTTCATCGGCGACACGGTCCTCGCCATCCCCACGCTGCGCAACCTCCGGCAGGCTTTCCCCAATGCCGTGATTGACGTCCTCGCCGAACCCATCTCCGGCGACACCCTCGCCCACTGCCCCTACAAGAACGATCTGCTCTACTACGGGCCGCGCCTGAAGGGTGAACGGAAGCGCCAGGCACAATTTCCCACCAGCCTGCTTGGTGCCGTCAAATTCCTGCGCGCCCGCCGTTACGACCGCTGCTACATCCTGCGTCGCTCATTCTCGAGCGCCATCCTGCCCCTGCTCGCCGGCATTCCGCACCGGGTCGGCTTCTCCACCGAGGGACGCAACTGGCTGCTCCTGCGCAGCACGCCCTACGCTGACAAGCACGAGGTCGAGTGCTTCCTCGACATCCTCCGCGCGGACGGCATCCCGATTGCCGGTACACAAAACGAAAACTGGACCGATCCCGCCACCGACCGACAGGTGGACGCCGAACTGCCGGAGACCGGTCGCACCCGCATCTTCATCTGCGCCAAGTCGGTATTCGACCTCAAGGACTGGGCGCCGGAACGTTTCGCCGCGGTGATCACGTGGCTCGTCCGCGACCGCAACAGCGAGGTGCATTTCTGCGACTCGCCGGGCAACACCGGCTACTACGCTGCAATTCTTGCCGGAGTACCAGCCGAGTTACGCATCCATTGCCACGACTGGAGCACCAAGCTCGGCATCCGCGAGTCGGGTTCGCTGATGCGTCGCATGAACCTGTGCTTCGGCATCGATACCGGATTCATTCACCTCGCCGCGTCCTTTCATGTGCCGGTGGTCGGACTCTACGGTCCGCTCGAGCCGTGGCGCTGGCATCCGTGGGACACAAGGCACACGGTCCTGCGCCCAGACGATGTCTCCGGCCCGCGCCCGCTCCTCCGCCTCACGGTCGCCGGGGTGCAGACCGCCCTCGACGCCTGCCTGTCCACGCCATGAGCCCCAAGCCGCGCGTCATCCACTTTGTCACCGGCGGCGGCTCCGGCGCCACCAAGGTCGCGCTCGACCTCGCCTGCGGACACCTGCGGAGCGGCAACTACGAGCCTCTCCTGGTGATGCGCCGGAAGAAGGCTTTACTCCCCGCCCCGATGCTGGACCAGATTGCCAAGTCCGGGCTGG
>JANMTJ010000696.1:0-2157 GCA_031390295.1 Oleiharenicola sp. | reverse complement strand
TGCGGACCCATTTATAGAGTCCGCGCCAGACGAGGTTTCTCGGCGGGTCGAAGGGGGCGGGCGTGCCCCGGCCGCGCACGGCGAACAACCAGAGGCAGTGCAGATACACCACCGCGCCGACGGCAAACACCACGGTGCCGGCCGTGTGGTTCCACCTCCACACTTCCGGCCATTGGGCCCGGCGCTCAAACCATCGCAACGGCACCCAGCCGACGGCCAAGCCGGGCACCAGCAGCGTGAAAAGCAGGTTCTTGAACAGGAGCCAGGCGGTCTTCATGGGCCGGACGGGATTTTCGCCACCAGCTTGGGACCGGGTGAGCCGGAGCCCACGCCGTGCGTGTGCCGGAGCATCTCGAGGTTCTCGCGCACGAGGGCCCCCATGCTTTCGCAACGCAGGTAGCGGTCGGACTTGAAGTGTTCGGCCAGGCCCTCCCGCAGCGAGTGAACGTTTTCCACGGGGGCAATGGGATCATGCTCCATCGCGGCGAGCAGGCTGGAAAGGCGGGCCGTGGCCAGCTCGGCGCGGGCGAGCATGAGGGCCTGTTCCTCGCGCTGGTATTGGTGCGCCGTCTCGGGGTGAAGGTGCTTGGCGCAGAATTGGGCGATCAGGTTGTTTTCCTTGAAGAACTGCGGCAGGTAGAAGTTTTTCCGGCCGTGGTGTGACTGCTGGTCGAAGTCCATCGCCCGGATGCGCACCTGCCAGCCCTCGAAGTCCGGCGTGAGCACGACGACGTAGTTGTAGCTGCGCATGTCGCCGAGCAGGCGCACAAAGCAGCGCTCGTTGAACTTCACCAGCTCCTTGGCGATGCGGATCGGCTTGAGCTCGGGGTTCTCCAGCCAGCGGCTGATGAAGATGTCGCCGGGCACGCCCGCGATGTGCTCCTCGATGAGCGTGTTGCCGTGGGTGAGGAAGTTGAGGCGGTTGGGCGAGAGCAGGTGTTCCAGCTCGAGGCCGTAGATGCGCGAGGCGTCCGCCTGCTTGATGTAGAAATAGTCGGGATTGTCGTTGTAGGCGTTGACGATCCGGATGCGGAACGGCGTCGAGTTGCCGAAGCTGCAGAAATCCACCCGGTCGATGTAGAGGTGCTGCATGACGGAAAAATCTCCGTCCACCCGCAGCAGGGCATAGATGCGTTTCAGATCCTCGTTCAGTGCGGTCATCTCCTCGGCGCGGTAGGCGACGGATTCCCAAAGGGTGTTGCGGCCCTCGCTGTCCATGAGCGGGACGGCCTCGTGGAAATGCCGCAGCCGTTCGTAGGTGACGGGCAGGTCGCGTTCCCGCCGGAATTTATGCAGATAGGCGCGCAGATCTGGGCCGATTGGATAGCTCGGTTTTTTGCGCGTGCGAGAGGGGGCCTGCGGGGCAGTGGGCTCTTCCATCCACCCCGGACCGTAGCCAGCGGTGCCGCCGTGGCAACCTCCGCGTCGCCGCCAGGGCGGCGGCCGGGCGGGACTTGGGCTGTGCTCAGGTGTTGCGTCAGGGATGGGGTCGCCTTGTCGTCCGTGTCATGTCCGTGCGTTCAACACCACCCGCGCTGTCGCCGCCCGCCGGCTGGCGGCTGGTCAGGTTCGCGGTGATCGCCGGATTCATTTTGATGCTCGGGCGCTACTGGCACCCCTACTACGGGTTCACCAGTTTTCTACAGGCCGATCCCGTGACGAAGGCGTCGTTGCCGGTGAGTTTGCGTGACACTCCCATTTTCATTCACCCGGTGGTGGGCCGCTACGACGGAGCCTATTACGCCCAGATCGCCACCAGCCCGGCCTTGCGCGATCCGGGCCTCAACGAGGCGGTTGACGATGTGGCCTATCGCGCCCGGCGCATTCTGCTCAGCGCGGTGGCATGGGTGGCCGGGGGTGGCCACCCGGTGGCGGCGGTGCATATGTATGCCTGGTTAAACGTCATCCTCTGGTTTACCCTGGCGGCGCTGGCCTGGAGGATATTCCCGGCGACGGAGGGGTGGCGGGCCACGCTGGCGTGGGCGGGCCTGGTTCTGGCCGGCGGCACCATGGCCAGCGTGACGCTGGCGCTTACCGACCTGGCCGCACTGGTCTTGCTGGCCACGGCGCTGCTGCTCGCGGAATGCGGCCGGCCGGTGGTCTCGGCGGCCTTGCTGGGTCTGGCGGGGTTGGCGCGCGAAACCGCGTTGCTCGGGG
>JANMTJ010000673.1:0-2603 GCA_031390295.1 Oleiharenicola sp. | reverse complement strand
GGAGGGCAATGTCTTCTATCGGGTCGCGTCGTTCGGCACGGTTTACAGCAACGGCGGTCACGACATCGTCGTCCGGAACAACATCTTCATCGAGGGCTACGGCCCGGCCTACCAGTTGAAGTCGATGTGGTATGATTTCGGGCAGGAGAGCATCCCGTATTATTTCGGCGAGAAGGGCATCTACACCAAGCGGCTCACGCGGGCCGTGGACATCCGCCAGCCGCCCTACAGCGAGCGTTATCCGCTCCTCAAGAACTGGCTCGACCTGATGCCTGACGGCAAAACCTACGTCGGCATGCGCCCGATGAGAAACGTGTTCGACGGCAACGTTCTCGTGAAACACGAGGAGACCGTGCGTTTGGTCGGCAAGCATGCGCAGACCGAGTTCGGCGAGAACCTGCACACGCAGAAGGATCCGGGCTTCGTTGATGCCGCGAAGCTCAACTTCCAGCTGAAGGACGACTCCGTGGTCTATCAGGTCCTGCCGGGATTCCAACGCATCCCCTTTGAGCAGATCGGCCCGCGCCCGGCCGCGGCCCGCGACTGAGGTGGGGGCAGGACTTCAGCGCGGCACTTCAACGAGATAATCGTAGGTGCCGGCGACGGATTGCCCGTGGTCCACGGCGGGCGCAAAGACGGCCGACCGTTGCAAGGCCTTGGTCAGGGCGGGCACCATGGGGGCGGGTATCGAGCCATCGTCCTTGAGGGTGACGACAGTGGCCTTGCCGTCGGCGCCGACCTCGATCCTGGCCGCCACGCGGAATATGCCGCGCTCGCGCAGGCCTTGGGGCACCAGCGGGTCGCCCACCAACAGGGGGCCGGCGCTGTCCTGTTTGTGGCGGGCGGCATGGAGGGCGGCGAGGTAGTGTGCGCGATCGGGCCAGCCGAGCGGATTGCCGGGCCGGAGCAGGCCAAGCAGGGCGTCGGCATCGACGAAAAATTGATTGACGGCCGCCTCGGCGGGATTGCTGACGGCGAAGATCGGCACGCCATCCCGCGAGAGCGCAACCAGCGCGAACTCACCCCGCCCCGGGGAAAGCCGGTAGAGGGAGGGTATCCGGCGCTGCTCGGCGTAGTCGACGAGCAGCCAGGGGACGTTGGCGCGCCGGGCCATGTCGCTGTGCTCCTGCTCGCCATGGTTCACACCATACTGGATGCCTGCGGTCTGGCCCGGGTACTTTTTCTGGAGCACCTGATATGGTGCGACGCACTTGCCGAGCATGTCCCAGGAGCCACTGGCGGCGTTGTCGACGAGGAACACGATCAACACCTGCGGTTCCGGACGGGCCTCGAGGTCGGCGGTGACGAGGTTCACCTCATGAAAAATGCGCAGGTTGCCGCGGAGGCGTCCGGTCAACTGGCCCTGGGCGTCAATCCAGCGGGCGGCGGGATCGGGCTTGCTGCCGGCCTGTGCGTCGAAGCGCACACAGTCGGCCGGGGAGAGGGCGCGCCACGGCAGCCGGCGACCGGCGCCTGTCGGCGTGCGGAACAGCGCGAAGGGGCCGAAGGCCTCGGCCGGCTCCGCCTTGAAGGCGTTGCCTTGGGGATCCTTCCATTCTTCGATTTTGGCGGGAGCGCACGGGGCCGAGGACAGAACCAGGGCCAAAACAACACAGGTCAGGGTCAAACGCATGGCAGGGGAGGGGTGTGGGCGGATCTTGGTCGCACGGAGGCGGCACGGACAAGCCGCAACTCAGGCTCCGGTGCGCTCACTATTGCGCAGCACCTCCCGCCAGAGCTCCGCCTCGCCGGGCAGGCCGTGAAGGGTGAGTTTTTCAGCGATCTGTTCCAAGGTGGGCTCGACCACGGCATGCTTGGGGTCGTTGGCAAACTCCGGCCGCACGACGCGCGCGATCTGCCAGCAGGCCCAGGTGCGCCAGCGGCGCTGTTCGCGGCGCGGTTCGGTCATCCGGTCGGCCAGATGCTGGAAATGCACCCGCGGGTTGCCGATGAACACATCGGCCGGGGTGTGGCGCAGGCACCAAGCCATGGCGGTGTAGGGCAGGGGCCAGTCCCGCAGGACCGGTTCGTCGCCCCGCAGGTTGGACAGCAGGGCCCGGTCGAGTTTCAGGATGGCGCGGGCGGCGAGGCCGTGCTGCCAGAGATAATGGGCGTAGGTAAGCGCCGTGAGATAAAACTCTCCATCGCGATCCGGGCCATGGGCCGAAAGCGCGCTGGCATCCATGCGGGCCGGTGGTGCGGGCAGATGGGGGCAGGGCGGCAGGGGACGGGACATCGGGATTTATTGTAGGAGGGGCTTTATGCCCCGACAGGGGACAGCGACCAAGGCAGAGTCGGGGCATAAAGCTCCTCCCACATTCAAGCGTCGCTGGCTGGGTGGGCTCTCACAAGTTTAACTTGGCGGCCGGCCGACCTTCCGCGCATAACGGAGGCCGACAAATGGAAGATACAGGCTCCATCAACGAAGTGCGCGGCTGGCGGCACCTGGTGCTGTGGCTGCTGGCCGCGATGCTCCGGCTCTGGGGCCGGACCCTGCGCTTCGAGGCGGACGCGGCGACGCATGAGCGGTTGGCGTATGCGGATGAGCCGGCCGCGCTGGTGATCTGGCATAACCGGCTGTTTGTCTCGGCGGAGTATTTCCG
>JANMTJ010000669.1:0-5758 GCA_031390295.1 Oleiharenicola sp. | reverse complement strand
GAGGATCAGGATGGGCTCGATGAGCGCGCTCAGTCCGGCGACCGCGTTGTCCACCTCATCATCATAGATGTCGGCCACCTTGTTGAGCATCTCGGGCAACTGGCCGGAATGCTCCCCCACCTCGATCATGCTCGTGACCATGGGTGGGAAGACGGCCGTGAGCTCCAGCGGCCGGGCGACGGGTGAACCCTCCTTGACCCGGTCGTGCACTTCCGTGATGGCTCCGGCCACGCGGGCGTTGCCGCAGGTGTCGCGGGTTATGAGCAAGGCCGGCAGAATCGGCACACCGCTGGAGAGCAATGTGCCCAATGTCCGGCCGAATCGCGCGATGATGGCCTTGAGGATGAGATCGCCGAAAAGCGGGAGCTTCACGGCCAGCGTGTCGAGCAGGAGCGCACCGGGCGGGGTCCGTCGGAAGATGCGGAAGGCAATCCAGGCCGCCACCGCCGTGCCGAGCGTCACAAGGGTGTTATGGCGCACAAGGTCACTGACGCTGAGCACCGCCTGCGTCAGCGGAGGCAAGGGTGCACCCTTGAGCAGGTCGGTGAATATTTGCTGGAACTTCGGCACGACAAACACGAGCAGGCCACCAAGAACAGACACCGCGACCGCCAGCACGATGATCGGATAGACCATGGCGGTGGTAAGCTTGCCCCGCAGATGCAGGCTCTTTTCCTGAAAGCGGGCCAGGCGGTCGAGCACGGTGTCAAGCACCCCGCCGGCCTCGCCGGCCTTGATCATGTTGATGTAGAGCCGGTCGAAAATCCGCGGGTGCGGGGTCAGGGCCTCGGAGAGCGTGCCACCCGACTTGATACGTTCGGCGATCGCCTCGATCACCCGGCGGAACGCGACGTTCTTTTCCTGCCGGCCCAATACCTCAAGTCCGCGGAGCAACGGCATGCCCGCGCAGAGCAGCGTGCCCAGCTGCCGGGTGAACACGGCGAGCTCCTTGGTGCGGACGGGGTGGAACCTGTTGGTAAACAGCGAGCGGTGAGCCGTGACCCGTTCGGAGGTGCGGTCCGGGGATGCTGCGGTGACCTCGGTGGGAAACAGGCCCTGCGACCGCAGTAGTGCGGCCACGTGCCGGCCGTTGGATGCATCGAGCAGGCCGGTCTTTTCCGAGCCGGCCGCGTCGATGGCGTTGTAGGAAAACTTAGGCACGCTGGGTAGAATCCAATGGTGACGCCGGTCAGGTGTACTTGAGCACTTCCTCGGCCGTCGTGTCGCCGGCCAGGACCGCGACGAGACCAGCCGCACGCAGGGTGGTCAATCCATCGGCCACGGCCCTGTGCCGGAGGTTGATGAGCGAAGCACCCTGCACGATCAGTTCGCGGAGTGGGTCCGACACCCGCAGGAACTCGAAAATGCCGATCCGCCCGCGATAGCCGGTGTGATGGCACTCCGGACAACCTGTCTCACGGAAAAAACGCCGGCCTGGCACTGTCTCCGAAGCGAGGTTCAGCTGATGCAGAAGTGCCCCGTCCGGTTCGTAAGCGGCACGGCAGGCGGGGCACAACCGCCGCAACAACCGCTGGGCGAGTACGGCCTCGACCGTCGAGGCCAGCAGGAAGGGCTCGATGCCCATGTCCACGAGGCGGGTGATGGCCGACGGCGCATCGTTGGTGTGCAGGGTGGTGAGCACCAGGTGGCCCGTCAGCGAGGCCTGGATGGCAATCTGCGCCGTATCGAGATCGCGGATTTCGCCGACCATCACGATATCGGGGTCTTGTCGGAGAAAAGTGCGGAGCGCCCGGGCAAAGGTGAGCCCGGCGGCCAGGTTCACCGGCACCTGCATGACGCCGTCGATCTCGTATTCCACCGGGTCCTCCACCGTGAGAAGCTTGGCGTCGGTGGTGTTAAGCACCTTCAGACAGCTGTAGAGCGTGGTGGTCTTGCCCGAGCCCGTGGGTCCGGTGACGATGATAATGCCATTGGGCCGGTGAATGATGTCCTCCACGTCGCGCCGGATACTCTCCGGTAATCCGAGCTGGCCGAGTTCGAGGCGGACGGCGGACTGGTCCAGGACGCGGAGCACGACGCTCTCACCAAACTGGGTCGGCAAGGTGGAGACGCGGAGATCCACGGCCCGACCGGCGAGGGTAAGCCGGATGCGCCCATCCTGTGGCAGGCGGCGCTCGGCGATGTTGAGGTTGGCGAGCACCTTGATCCTGGAGATGATGGGCCGCGCGAGAGACTTGGGTGGCGGCGACATGTCGTGCAACGCGCCGTCGATGCGGTAGCGAATCCGGAAGTCGCTCTCGAAGGGCTCGAAATGGATGTCGGAGGCCCGGTCACGGATCGCCTGGGCCAGCACGACGTTGACGAAGCGGATGATCGGCGTGAGACCCGCCAATTGCTCGATGTCCGTCTCGGTGAGGGAGGCTTCCGCGGGCGCATCGCGCACCTGCGCCTGCAGGTCCCCCATCACATCGTCGAGGGTGGTCTCCTCCCCGTAATGCCGGCGGATGAGCGCCTGCACTCCATCGGGGTCGGCCACGGCGACGCGCACGTCCCTTTCCAAGGCGAAGGTAAGGTCGGGGATGAGTTGGGGATTGAAGGGGTCAACCGCGGCCAGCGAGATGGAGAACCCGTCGGCGGAAAGCGGCGCCACCCCGTAAGTGCGGGCGAGCGCAGCACCGACCAGGGCCACGGCATCGTCCGGAAGTGAGCCGGGCAGTTCGGCGGCACAGTCACAATTGAGGTGTCCGGCCACGGCCCGGAGCAGGGCCGGGCGGTCCAGCAGGCCGAGATCCACGACCACGCGGGCAAACGGCTTGCCGGAGGTCTCGTGACCGTCGAAGGCCTCCTGCAGCGATGCAGGGTCGATCAGCCGTCGTTCGGCGAGAAGATCGTGGATGGCCTGGTCGTGTCCCTCGAACATGAGGATGTCCGGCCGGGCCCACGGCTGGAAAAATGGGTGGCGTCAGAGCTCGCGTAACTTCAGGCCCATGCTGGTGAGCTTTTCGCGCATGACCACCGGATCCTGCGACTTTTCCAGGGCCTCGTCGGGCTCGATCATATCGCGGTTCACGAGGCTCATCAGGTGAGTGTCGAGGGTGATCATGCCAAGGTTGGCGCCGGTCTGGATGTCGGACGGGATGCGGAAGGTCTTGTTGTCGCGGATGAGGGAGGCGATGGACGAGGTGTTGACCATGATCTCGTAGGCCGCGATGCGGCCGCCGCTCTTCTTCTTGCAGAGCGACTGGGAGATGACGCAGATGATCGAGGTGGAGAGCTGCATGCGGATCATCTCCTTCATGTTGGCCGGGAAGGCGTCCACGATGCGGTCGACGGTCTTGGCGGCACTGTTGGTGTGCAGGGTGCCGAACACCAAATGGCCCGTCTCGGCGGCGGAGATGGCCGCCTCGATGGTCTCCAGGTCACGCAACTCGCCGACGAGGATGACGTCGGGGTCCTGCCGGAGGGCGCGCTTGATGGCCTCGGCGAAGCTCGGCACGTCGGAGCCGACCTCACGCTGGGTGACGACGCACTTCTTGTGCGGGTGGTAATACTCGATCGGGTCCTCGATGGTGATGATGTGGCCGTCGCGGTTCTCGTTGATGTAATTCATCATCGAGGCGAGCGTGGTGGACTTGCCGGAACCGGTCGGGCCGGTGACGAGGAACAGGCCGCGCTGGCGGTAGAGGAGTTCCTTGATCTTGTCGGGCATGCCGATGGAACGGAGGTCGAAGAGCTGGTTGGGAATCTGGCGGAGGACCATGCCGTAATTGCCCTTGGACTTGAGCACGCTGACGCGGAAACGGGCCTTGTCGCCGAAGGCGAAGCCGAAGTCGGTGCCGCCGTTGAGCTTCACGTTCTGAATGTGGTTGTCCGGTGTAATGGAGAGCATGAGCTTCTCGGTATCCTCTGGCTTCAGCTCGGGACCGTCGATGGGGGTCATGCTACCGCGCAGGCGCAGGCAGGGTGGCACCCCAACCTGCAGGTGGAGGTCGGAACTCTTCTGGTCGACGACCAGCTCGAGGAGATCGTTCATTTCATAGCTCATGCGATGGGTGGGTTAAAGGAGTTGGATCAAGCTTGGTCGCCAACGGTCACGGATACAACCTCTTCGATTGTGGTGAGCCCGGCGAGAACTTTGCGTATTCCGTCTTCTCTCATGGTGCGCATGCCATCCGATCGCGCCTGATGGCGCAAGCGGGCGGCGGTAACGTTGTCGTAAATCATGGCGCGAATCCCGTCATGGACGAGAAAGATTTCAAAAATTCCCATCCGGCCCTGGTAGCCGGTGCCGCGGCAGGCGGGGCACCCCACCCCGTGGGCCAAAGCGGCCCCCGCCAGCCGGGCGGCGTCCAGTCCCAGCGCATGCAGTTCTCGCGCGGCCGGCACATGGGATTTTCTACAGGCCGGGCAGATGCGGCGGACGAGCCGCTGCGACATCACCGAGCGCAGGGACGCAGCCACGAGGAAGGGCTTGGCCCCGATGTCAATCAGGCGCGTGACGGCCGACGGGGCGTCGTTGGTGTGCAGGGTGCTGAAGACCATGTGGCCCGTCAGCGAGGCATTGATGGCGATCTCGGCCGTTTCCCGATCGCGGATCTCGCCGACCATGACGATGTTTGGCGCCTGCCGGAGCATGGCCCGGAGCGCGGCGGCGAAGGTCATGCCAATGGCCGCGTTGACCGGCACCTGGTTGATGCCGGCAATCTGGTATTCGACGGGGTCCTCAACCGTGATGATCTTGCGCTCGGGTCGGTTGAGGTGGTGCAGGCTGGCGTAAAGCGTCGTGGTCTTGCCGGAGCCCGTGGGACCGGTGACCAGCATGATACCGTCGGGTGAGGCGATCTGTCGCCCGAACACCGCCTGGTCGTCGGGCAGGAAGCCCAGTTCGGGCATGCCAGGCTTCAGGCTCTCCTTGTCGAGGATGCGCATGACAATGCTTTCACCGTGGGCGGTGGGCAGCGAGGAGACGCGCAGATCGAGGGTACGTCCGTCCACCGCAACCTGGATGCGGCCGTCCTGCGGCACCCGCTTCTCGGCAATGCTGATGTTGGCCATGATCTTCAGCCGTGAAATGACGGGAAGCTGCAGGCGCTTGGCCGGGGCCTCGACCTCATGCAGCACACCGTCGATCCGGTAGCGCACGCGGAAGCGCCGTTCCAGCGGCTCCAAATGGATGTCGGACGCCCGGCGCCGAATGGCGTCAGCAATGATATCCCGCACCAGCTGGATGACCGGGGCGTCGCGTTCGTCCCGGCCGGCGGTGATCGCCCCGACAGTTGCTTCGGGCTCGCGGGTGCCCTCCGGCTCAGGCAAATCCCAGCCGTAGGCGCGATCCAGTGCCTGCCGGATATCGGTGGCCGCAGCGAGCGCCGGACGCACCGGCGAACCGGCCACGTAGGCCAGGCTGTCCATAAGGTCCATTGCGATGGGGTCGGATACGGCCACCTGCAGTACTCCCCCATCGCGGGCAAAAGGCATCACGGCATGTTCCAGCACGAAAGCACGCGGCAGGGCGGCGAGGATGTCCCGGTCGATCGGCCGGTCACCCAGCTCCACCCAGGACAGGCCAAACTCCCCCGCCACCGCCCGGCCAAGAGCCGCGCGTTCCGCCCCGGCGGCAGGTATTCCGGTCCCGCGCGACAACAGGCCGCGTTGGCGGGCGATTTGCATCAGGGGATCGTCGGCGGTAGTCACGGGGGTGAGCTGGCCGCAGCCGCGACTCAGCGGTTGAGACTCAGGAGGAACTCCGAGTTGGTCTTCGTCTTCTTGAGGCGCTGGATGAGCATGTCGATCGAGT
>JANMTJ010000659.1:0-1750 GCA_031390295.1 Oleiharenicola sp. | reverse complement strand
AGAACTCGGCGGTGACCCGGCTCTCGGACTTGTCCTTGCCCCAGGCGATCATACCCAGGCCCGGGATGAGCACGACGGTCGGGTTCGGGTCGCGCATCGCGGGAGAGTTGGCGTGTTTGCAGCGCTCATAATAAGCGCGGTAGTCTTCCCGGTATTGGGCGATGCCGTCCGCGAGGAGTTTCTTCAGGTCCGCCACGGATGAGACCGATGGGTCCCATGGTACATATAGCGGTTTGATTTTTGTCCTGAGGAAGTGGTCGGGGCAGCTCGTGCCGAGCCCGGCGAGGCGGGCGGCGTCCTTGGAGTTCACGAAACGCAGGATCTTGGCGTCGTCCTGGACCGTGCCGATGAAGCGCTTCTGCTGGGACACCTGGCCGCGCAGCCAGGGCAAAATCGCGGCGAAGGTCGCTTGGCGCTTCGCCTCGTCGAGCGTCGCGTATTTCTGCCCGCCGAAGGCCGTGGCGTCGCCGCCCTTGGCCGCGTATTTGGCCTCAATGTAGGCGGAGGCCTGCTCGATGCAGTCGAGGGTGTAGGTGTAGCAGGCCTTCTCGTCGTCGTCCCAGGAGATGAAACCGTGCTGGCCCATCATGATGGACTTCACCCTGGGGTTCTTCCGCACGATCTCCTGCATGGCGAGGCCGAGCTCGAAGCCCGGGCGCATCCACGGCACGTAGGCCATCGTGCCGGCGAAGATCTCCTTGGTCAGTTTTTCGCAGTTGGCCGAGGCTGCGATGGCGATGACCGCGTTCGGGTGCATGTGGTCGACGTGCTTGCCCGGGATGAAGCTGTGCAGGGGGGTGTCGATCGAGGAGGCGCGGGGGTTGAGGTTGAACGTGGTGTGCGTGTACATGCCCACCATGTCGTCCTCGGCCGCGGACTTCAGGCCCTTGTCGGCGCGCGCGGCATAGAGCTGCTGCAGGTCGAGCAGCTTCGACTGGCAGAGGGACGAGAAGTTCTCGCGCGTGCTGGTGCGGAGGTCGCCGCCGGAGCCCTTGACCCAGAGCACCTCGGTGGGCGCGCCGTTGAGCGGATCCTTCCCGGTGATCTTCGACGACGTGTTGCCGCCGCCGGTGTTGGTGATGCGCTGGTCGCTGCCGAGCAGGTTCGAGCGGTAGATGAGGCGGCCGACGGGATCGAGGGACGCGGCCTTGGCGTCGTCCCAGCCGAAGTTGACGTAGTGGTAGGAGCTCATGGGGAGGAAGGGAAAGTGAGAGGGAATTTGAAGGGCTTGAATCGTTCTCTTACTCGTTCTCATTATCCTTCTCTCTGCGGCAAATGAGAGAACGAGAAAGATTAGGAGAATGAGAACGTGGAGCCATGTGGGAGTGATCGGTGGTTGGTTGGCTTACTTGGAAGTGATCAGCCGGTCGGGTTTCAGGGTGAGGCCGGCGGCGGCGAGTTGGGCGGGAGTCGCGTCGGTGACGAGGGTGCCGAGCCTGGCCCAGCCGGCGACGCGGTGCGGGGTCACGCGGCCGAGCTTGGTCGCGTCGAGGCAGAAATACGGGTGGGCGGTGTGGCGGAGGACGGCCTGCTGGAACGCCGCGATGTCCACGTGGGAGTTGGTGATGCCCGCAGGGTCCATCCCCTCCCCGCTCAGGAAGGCCGCGGCGAAACGCCAGCCGGCGAGGGAACGCACGGCGTCGGCGCCGAGCAGGACGGCCTGGCGGTGGAGGAAGGTGCCGCCGAGGACATGCAGGTCGAGGCCGCGCGCGCCGCCGAGCATGGTGGCCACGGGCAGGCTGTTGGTGAC
>JANMTJ010000348.1:0-8863 GCA_031390295.1 Oleiharenicola sp. | reverse complement strand
AAGGTCCGCGAGGAGGATTGCGTCGGCTGCAATCTCTGCTCGCTCGTCTGCCCCGTGGACGAATGCATCACCATGGTGGAAATTCCCAACGGCCAGGCCCCGATGACCTGGTCCAACTACCAGGACAAGCTCGCCAAGGGCCAAATGCAGCCCATCCCGCCGCACCCCTAACACAACTTGTATGTCCGACTACGACTATCAGCGCTGCAAGTTTAGTATAACCTGCCAGACTTCCGATTTGGCGATCGTTCATTGCCTCCGGTCACTCTGCGAATTCGCTGAGAAAGACGGAAAGAAACAAATTGGCTGGGGTGGGTCAGGTCGAGATGCATGGCTGGCCGCCGGAAACAAGATCACCTTACGTTTCACTCAACCAAGCTATCGCGACAAATTTGTCATGGAAGCAACTAGAGTATTGCCTGCGGGTAGTTGGATCGAAGTTGCCCGCTCCGACTCAGATCCAGCAACTCGACAACGAGAACCCCGTTGATCCCTCCCCTCATCACTCATTACATGTCACTCGCCACTTCCCTCACCCCCTGCCCCAATTACATCGGCGGCGAATGGTCGCAACCGAAGATCGCCGGCACGCCCGTCTACAATCCATCCACCGGTGACGTCATTGCCGAATGCCCGGCGGGCGGCGCCGACGAGGTCAACGCCGCGGTCGAGGCGGCGCACGCGGCGTTCCCGACGTGGCGCGACACGCCGCCGATCGAGCGGGCCCGCGTCTTCTTCAAATACCGCCAGCTCGTGGAGGCCAACTTCGACCAGCTCTGTCAGACCGTCTCCCGCGAGCACGGCAAGACGAACGCCGAGGCCCGCGGCTCGATCTTCCGCGGGCTCGAGAACATCGAATATGCCTGCGGCATCCCCACCCTCCTCTTTGGTGATTCGCTGCGGAACATCGCCCGCGGCGTGGACTGCGACACCATCAACCTGCCGCTCGGCGTCTGCGTGGGCATCACGCCGTTCAACTTCCCCGCGATGGTGCCGCTGTGGATGTTCCCGACGGCCATCGCTTGCGGCAACACCTTCGTCCTGAAGCCGAGCGAGAAGGTCCCGCTCAGCGCCGTGCTGCTCGGCCAGTTGCTGGAACAGGCCGGTTGCCCCAAGGGCGTGTTCAACCTCGTCCATGGCGGCCGCCCGGCGGTGGACGCCTTGCTCACCCACCCGAAGGTCCGCGCCATCTCCTTTGTCGGCTCAACCCCGATCGCCAAATACATCTACGATACCGGCACCAAGCACGGCAAACGCGTCCAGGCCAACGGCGGCGCCAAGAACTACATCGTCGTCATGCCCGACGCCGACGTCGGCAAGACCGTGGAAAACCTCGCCACCGCCGCCTTCGGCTGCGCCGGTGAACGTTGCATGGCCGGCTCGACGGCGCTCACGGTCGGCGCCGCGGCCGACCGCGTGCTGCCCGAGCTGATCAAGGCCGCCAACGCCATCAAGGTCGGTCCCACCGACCGGCCTGCGCAGCCCGACATGGGTCCCGTCATTACTGCCGCGCACCGCGACCGTGTGCTCAGCCTGGTCGCCAGTGGCGAGAAGGAGGGGGCCAAGGTCATCGCCGACGGTCGCGGGGTGAAGGTGCCCGACGCCCCCAAGGGTTTCTACCTCGGCGCCACTGTTATCGATGGCGTGCAGGCCAGCATGACCCTCGCCCGTGAGGAGGTTTTCGGTCCCGTGCTGAACGTCATGCGCATGGACGACCTTGATGCCGCCATCGAACAGGCCAACAAGTCCGCCTTCGGCAACGGTGCGTCCATCTTCACCAACAACGGCCGCGCCGCCCGCGAGTTTACGATGCGCGTCAAGGCCGGCATGGTCGGCGTCAACGTCGGCGTCCCCGCCACGATGGCGATGTTCCCCTTCACCGGCTGGGACGATTCCTTCTACGGCGACCTCCACATCCAGGGAAAGGAAAGCGTCCAGTTCTACACCCAGCAAAAGGTCGTCTCTTCGCGCTGGTTCGGCGGCGACGTCGGTGACGTCTGGAAGAAGTGACGCAGCCAGTGATGCGTGATAAGTGACCAGTGACAAGATTTACGGGCCGCAAACAACATGAATCCTAAACCACAAAGTTATCGCGACCTCGTCGTTTGGCAAAAAGGCATAGAACTCGCCAAACTGCTCTATCCGCTCACGGCCAAACTTCCTACAGAGGAGAAATTTGGCCTCGTATCCCAGATACGGCGTGCCGCCGTATCCGTGCCATCGAATATCGCTGAGGGGCAGGCTCGGCACACGACAGGCGAATTCATTCAGTTCATTTCCCATGCCGAAGGCTCTGCTGCCGAGCTGGACACCCAGATCTATCTCGCTGTCGAGCTAGGCTATTGCGCCCCAACTGATGCCACGCCCAGTTTGGCACTAATCGACGAAATCCGCCGCATGCTCAACTCCCTGCGACGCCGGCTCAGCGAAGTCCGCTGACTTTATCTCGTCACTTATCACTCATCACATGTCACTCCTCATCAAGAACGGCGAGATCGTCACACCCGACAGCCGCTACGTCGCCGATATCTGGTGCGAGGGCGAGACGATCACCCGGATCGACAAGAACATCACCGCCCCTGCCGGGGCCGAGGTCATCAACGCGAAGGGCAAATACGTCTTCCCGGGGTTCATCGACCCGCACGTGCACATCTACCTGCCGTTCATGGGCACGTTCTCCAAGGACACCTACGAGACCGGTTCGAAGGCCGCGCTCGTCGGCGGCACGACGACGCTGATCGAGATGTGCTGCCCGGCACGCGCCGACGACGCGCTCAAGAGCTTCGAACTCTGGATGAGCCAGGCCGTCGGCAAGTCCGCCTGCGATTTCACTTTCCACATGGGCGTGACGAAGTTCGACGGTGGCACCGAGGCCCAGCTGCGCGAGATCGTCCGGCGCGGCATCAGCTCCTTCAAGATCTTCCTCGCCTACAAAGGCGCGTTCGGCGTCGACGACACGGAACTCTACCGGACGCTCAAGCTGGCCAAGGAACTCGGGGTCATCGTCACGGCCCACTGCGAGAACGAGACGCTCGTCGCCGAGCGCTGCAAGGAGCTGCTCGCCGCCGGCAAGACCGACCCGGGGCAGCACCACGAGAGCCGCCCGCCGGCCGTCGAAGCCGAGGGCGTGCACCACCTGATGACCTTTGCCGAGCTGACCGGCGCCGCCACCTACATCGTCCACCTCAGCTGCAAGGAGGCGCTCGACCAGGCCATCGCGGCCCGCCAGCGCGGCGTGCGCGTCGGCGTTGAGACGTTGATCCAATACCTCACGCTCGACAAGACCTACGCCGAGAAACCCAACTTCGAAGGCGCGAAGTTCGTGATGTCGCCACCGCTGCGCGACGTCCGCAACCAGGCGGTGCTCTGGAACGGCCTGCGCGACGGCCTGGTCCAGACGGTCGCAACCGACCACGCGCCCTTCGACTTCCAAAAGCAAAAGCCGATGGGCAAGGACGACTTTACCAAGATCCCCAACGGCATTCCCTCGCTGGAGGAACGGATCAACCTGCTCCACACCTATGGCGTGAAGACCGGGAAGATCGACCTGCACACCTTCGTCAACGTCGCCAGCACGCAGGTCGCGAAACTCTTCGACCTTTTCCCGAAAAAGGGCGCCATCCAGCCCGGAGCCGACGCCGACCTCGTGGTGTTTGATCCGGATTACCGCGGCACCATCTCCGCCAAGACGCAGTCGATGAACGTCGATTACAGCGCCTTCGAAGGCTGGAAGCTGGAGGGTCGTGCGAGCGTCGTCACGGTCCGCGGCCAGGTCGCCGCCCGCGACGGCAAGTTCACCGGCACCCTCGGCCGCGGGCAGTTTCTCCAACGGAAACCAAGCCATTTTTAGCCACGAAAAGCCACGAGAATGCACAAAAAGAAGACCTGCTTGGTGGATCAGTTTTTCGTGTCTTTTTGTGACTCTTTGTGGCCATTCCCATCCGTGTCTTTCCGTGAAATCCGTGGCTAATTAATCCGATGCCCACTGACTCCGGCCTCCGCGACAACGCCCCCGATGTCGAAGCCGATATCGCGACCAGCCACCTCTACAACGAGGATCTGGCACCCGTGCCGGCCTCGGGCCGCAAGTGGGGCATGCTCAGCTTCGCGGCCTTGTGGATATCGATGTCGGCCTGCATCCCCACCTACATGCTCGCGTCGTCGCTCATCGGCGGCGGCATGAACTGGTGGCAGGCTGTGCTGACCATCTTTCTCGGCAACCTCATCGTGCTGGTGCCGATGGTGCTCAACGCCCATGCCGGCACGAAATACGGCATCCCGTTCCCGGTGCTTTGCCGCGCCTCTTTCGGCACCCTCGGCGCCAATGTCCCCGCGCTGCTGCGCGCGCTCGTGGCCTGCGGCTGGTTCGGCATCCAGACCTACATCGGGGGCGAGGCCATCTACAAGATTCTCGCCGTCTTCTGGCCGGGCATCGCCGCCTCGGCCGGCTCGGGCGCGTTCGGTATTACCGCGCCTGAGTTTGCCTGCTTCATGTTTTTTTGGGCCATCAACATGGCCGTCATCTACAAGGGCATTGAATCGATCCGGCTGCTCCTGAACATCAAGGCTCCGCTGCTCCTCGCCCTTGGCCTGCTGCTGCTCTGGTGGGCCTGGCGGAGCGCCGGCGGTTTCGGCCCCATCCTCTCGCAGCCCTCCGCGTTCGATGCCGGCCAGCCCAAGGCCGGCCAGTTTTGGGGTTTCTTTTTCCCCGCCCTCACCGGCATGATCGGTTTCTGGGCCACGCTCTCCCTCAACATCCCCGATTTCTCCCGTTACGCGAAGACCCAGCGCGACCAGATCGTCGGCCAGGCGCTCGGCCTGCCGCTGACGATGGCGCTCTATTCGTTCATCGGGGTGGCGGTCACGTCTGCGACGACCATCATCTACGGACAGACGATCTGGGATCCGGTGGACGTGCTCACGCGCTTCACCAATCCCGTGGTGCTGGTCGTGGCCATGGTCGCGTTGTGCATCGCCACCCTTGCAACCAACATCGCGGCCAATGTCGTGAGCCCCGCCAACGACTTCGCCCAGCTGGCGCCCCGCAAGATCACTTTTCGCATCGGCGGACTGATCACCGGTCTCATCGGCATCGCGATGATGCCGTGGAAGCTGGTCGCCGATCCCTCCGGCTACATCTTCACCTGGCTCATCGCGTATAGCGCCCTGCTCGGCCCCATCGGCGGCATCATGATCGCCGACTACTTCGTCATCCGCCGTAAGGAGCTCAACGTCGCCGCCCTCTACTCCGCGACGGGCGGCTACACCTACCGGAACGGCATCAGCTGGGTGGCGATAATCGCGCTGGTGCTCGGTGCCCTACCGAGCCTGCCGGGCTTCCTGGTGGCCATCAAGGCCATCGACGGCGCCGGCCTGCCCGCCTTCCTGCCCGGCCTCTACCACTACGCCTGGTTCGTCGGCTTCGGCCTCGCCTTCGCCATCTACCTCGCCCTCCGCAAACTCGCCCCCAATTCCTGAAGATCTCCTGACAGAATTGACAAAATGAACGGAATTGAAGGCCATTGCTTCACGACGGAAATCTATTCTGTGAATTGTGTTCATTCTGTCTAAATTTCCCCTCGCTCCATGAAATCCATCCCCCTCCCGCCCTGCAGCCACCAGCCCGCGCCCTACACCGGGCCATCCGCCGAACAGGTGCTCGCCCTGCGCAAGCAACACCTCAACCCCGGCATTCTCCTCTACTACAAGCAGCCCATCATGATCGTGGAGGGCAAAATGCAGTGGGTATGGGATCACACGGGCAAGCGCTACCTCGACGGCCTGGGCGGCATTGTGACCGTCAGTGTCGGCCATTGCCACCCACACGTCGTCGCCGCGGCCAATAAACAAAACGAAACCCTCCAGCACGCGACCACCCTCTACCTGCACCCGAACATCGCGCAGTATGCGGAGAAGCTCGCGTCGAAGATGCCCGGCGACCTCAAGGTCTGCTACTTCGTCAATTCCGGCTCCGAGGCCAACGATCTCGCATTGCTGATGGCCCGGCTCTACACGGGCAATTACGACGTCGTGGCCCTGCGCAACGCCTACCACGGCGGCAATGCCTCGGGCATGGGCGCGACCGCCAACAGCAACTGGAAATTCAACGTCCCGCACAGCTTCGGCGTACACCATGCCGTCGCGCCTTATCCCTATCGCGGGCTCCACGGCTACGACGACGCTGACGCAGGCCGGAAATACGCCGACGACGTCAAGCAGGTCATCGACTACACCACCCCGGGCAAGGTCGCGGCCTTCATCGCCGAATCCATCCAGGGCGTCGGCGGCTTCGTGGTCTTCCCGGACGGTTACCTCAAGCACGCCTATGAGCACGTGCGCGCCGCCGGCGGCGTGTGCATCGCCGATGAGGTGCAGACCGGCTTCGGCCGCACCGGCACGCATTTCTGGGGTTTCGAGACGCAGGGTGTCATTCCCGACATCGTCACCATGGCCAAGGGCATCGGCAACGGTGCACCGCTCGCCGCCGTCGTCACCACGCCCAAGATTGCCGCCATGCTGGCGCAGAAAACCCACTTCAACACCTTCGGCGGCAACCCCGTCGTGTCCGCCATCGGCAAGGCCGTGCTCGAGGTTATCGAGCAGGAAAACTTGCAGGCCAACTGCCTGCAACTGGGCAACCACATCCTCGCCGGGCTCGAAAAGCTGAAGGCGAAATACCCGGTCATCGGCGATGTGCGGGGTAAGGGCCTGATGCTCGGCATCGAGTTCGTGAAGGACCGCGCCACCAAGGAACCGGCCAAGGAGGCCTGCGCGCAGGTGGTGGAAAACGCCCGCGAACTCGGCCTCCTGCTCGGCAAGGGCGGGCTGTGGGGCCAGACCATCCGCTTCGCCCCGCCGATGAACATTACGAAGGCCGACGCCGACTTCCTGCTCGCCGTCCTTGACGAGGCAATCGGGGCGATCTAGCCAGCGGTCCGGCCGGCAAGGATTGGGCGGGGTTGCGCAAAATCCGCGCAGTCAACCGAACGTCTTTTGACTATCCTATGGCATGGTGTCTCCACGCTACATCATGCCAGAACTGGCCGCACCCGCTTTGGAGCTTGTGCGGAAATACAACATTCCCGGACCGCGGTATACCTCGTATCCCACGGCGCCGCAATTTTCTTTGGCCGTTGACCGAGAGGCACTTCGGCAGGAGATTGCCCATGACAACCATGACGCGGCCCGGCCGTTGTCCCTCTATTTTCACCTGCCATTCTGCGAGTCCCTTTGCTGGTATTGCGGCTGCACCACGGTGATCACTCGCCGGCTGCAATCGGCAGCGGAATACGTGGACCTGCTCTGCCGCGAATTGGCCATAACGGCGCCGTTGGTCGATCCCGACCGGCCGGTCACCCAGTTGCACTTCGGCGGCGGCACACCCACTTTTCTGCCCCCGGCCGAGATCGACCGGTTGGGACGGGCCATTCATTCGGTGTTCAAGTTCACCCCCGACGCCGAAATCTCGGTCGAAATTGATCCGCGGCGTCTGACCCGGGCGCATGTGGACGCCTACCGCCGGCTCGGTTGCAATCGCGCGTCGCTGGGCGTGCAGGACACCAACCCGGAGGTGCAACTCGCCATCCACCGCTGGCAACCCCTGACCCAGACCGCACAGGCCATCACGTGGCTGCGCGAGGCGGGCTACCAATCAGTCAGCGTGGACCTCATCTACGGCCTGCCGCTCCAGACCCCCGAGACCTTCGCCAAAACCCTCGCCGAGATTATCGCGCTGAACCCCGCCCGGCTCGCCGTCTTCAGTTACGCGCACGTGCCGTGGCTCAAGCCCGCGCAGAAAATCTTCGACGACCGCCAGCAGCTGCCGAGCACCGAGGCCAAGCTCGCCATGCTCACCACGGCCGCCCAAGCCCTGACCGCCGCCGGCTATGTGCACATCGGCATGGATCACTTCGCCAAGCCGAATGACGAACTCGCCGTCGCCCATGCCGAGGGCACGCTGTACCGCAATTTCCAGGGTTACACCACCCGCGCCGGTGCCTCACTTTACGGTTTCGGCATGTCCTCGATCTCCCAGACCGACGGGTCGTTCCGCCAGAATCACAAGGAACTCGATGACTATGCCGCCGCCGTAAACCGCGGCGAATTGCCCGTCGAGCGCGGTTTTCTCCTGAGCGAGGATGACCGGAACCGCCGCACAGTGGTCATGGATGTCATGTGCCGCCGTCGGGTGGACTACGCCGATCTTTCCCGGCGGCTCCAGTTGGACGCCGCGCAGACCTACGCCCCCGAGCTGGCCTCGCTGACCGATTTGGAGGCCGACGGCCTGCTCAAACGCGATGCCGGCGGATTTGACATCACGCCACTGGGGGAACTCTTCCGCCGGGTGATTGCGATGCGCTTCGACGCCTATCTGACAAAACAGCCGGGGCGTGGATTTTCCAAGGTGGTCTGAGGCGGCTCAGGGAATCTTGAGCTCAGTGCCGACTTTCAGATCGGACTCATTTTTCATGACCGCCCGGTTGGCGGCGTAGATGTCGCGCCACCTCGCGCGGTTGTTGTAATACTGCTGGGCCAGCTTGGAAAGCGTGTCACCGGGCCGGATGATGTGCTTGCGCGGACCGATGGTGGCCACCGGTGCAGGTGCGGTCTGGCGCGGGACGGTCGGTGTGACCGCTTGGGCCGCCGCTGGTCGCGGGGGCGCGACTGGCGCCGGCCGGGTGCGCACCGTGGGCAGGGTCTCGACCGTGAAATTGATACTACCGGCCGGTGCGGTGCCGGCGGGGGTGGCTTCGACGGCACCGGGCAAGACCGTCAGGCCGCGACCGGCCTTGGCGTCGGCCAGCTGCTGCTTGAGCGATTCATTCTCCTGCTTGAGCCGGTCGAGCGTGGCGACCAGGTCGAC
>JANMTJ010000586.1:0-2752 GCA_031390295.1 Oleiharenicola sp. | reverse complement strand
GTTTTGATAGTGGCTTTCATAAGTTCAAAGGGGCGAAATAAGGGGAGTCGGGGAGGGGTAATCAAGGCTTTATTTACGCTTCGGCCCGAATCTCTCTGATCGCTGGTATTTTGCCCGGAGAGAGGCAGCTTGCGAGGCTGGTTTTGGCCTTTTAAGCCATTCGGGATGCGGCGCGTGATCAAACCTGCGGAATTCCAGGACAAAAACACCGTGGCCTTGGCAAGGTGGCTATTGGGCAAGGTGTTAGTCCGGACCACTGCCCTGGGCAGTTCCGCGCATTTGATCATCGAGGTGGAGGCCTACGACGGGGAAAGGGATCTGGCCTGTCATGCCAGCAAGGGGCGCACGAAGCGCACCGAGATCATGTATCAGCCGGGGGGGCGGTGGTATGTCTATCTCTGCTACGGGATGCACGAGATGCTCAACCTGGTGACGGGCCCCGCTGATTATCCGGCGGCGGTCCTGATTCGCGGAGTGGCGACCATGAGCGGTCCGGGACGGTTGACAAAACGTCTGGGCATCGGCCGGGACCTCAATGGTGCGCTCGCTGCGCGCGTCTCGGGACTGTATCTGGAAGACCATGGCAAGCCGACGCCACGCCGGCGTATCAAATGCGGACCGCGGATCGGCGTGGGCTATGCCGGCCCGGTGTGGTCGGCCAAACCGTGGAGATTTTGGATCGAACCGGACGTGGTCGGCAAATTGTAGGGCTGCCGCTTGTCGGCAGGCCACCTGTGATCGCTGGAGCGGTCCGGCGGCAAGCGCCGACCCTACATGCTACTTGGCGTTCGGAGCCTTGTAGCTGCTCAACGACAGCGTGGCGGAGCCGAAATTGAGCTTCAACTGCATCTTCACCGGCAGGCGGCTGCCGTCCTGTGCGATCCACACCTTGATCTCGCCCCCGCGCTTGAAGAGGCCCTTTGGATTTTTCTCCATGCGCGGAACGAGCACGAGGGTCTTGTATTTTCCCATGGGCGTGCGGACGTCCTCGAAACTCACGGCATAAATGGAAAGTGGATAAAAATCGCGGCCGAATTGCACGACGACGTCGCGCTTCTCGCCGGGCTTTAGATCCCAATCGCGGGTCTGCACCAGCGCACTGATCAGGTCGATCGGGTCGCCGCCTTCCGGCAGGGTGAGCTCGGCGCTGCGGCTGGTGCGCACCCGGTCCGTGAAGGTCGCCTGGCGTTTTCCGTAATCGATCAGGAATTCATTGTCGATGGGACGCTTGGGGTCGCTGCCGGTTTCCTTCACGCTGAGCAACCGTCCGGTAGGCCGGTCGATGAGCGCCTCGGCCTTGTTGTCGAACTCATAGAGTCCACGGACGATGCCGCGCGACCTGGTGTCGGCGGTGATGCGGATGTAATCGTGCCCGGCGGTGGCATCGTTTTGCCCGGAAATAACGATGTCGCCCGCGTGGCCGAAAATCGCGAAGCCGACCTTGTAGGTGAAGCTTTCCCCATCACGGATGGCGGTAAATGGCGCGGCCAGGGCGAAACCGGGCAGGAGGAGGAAAAGTGATTTGTTCACTGCGGAGATGACACCACATTGGGGCAAAGGTGCGGTCGGCGTCGAGTTTTTGGTGGTAGGGCCGGTCTTTGACCGGCCTGGCCAGTCGGAGACTGGCCCTCTCAACCCAGCGCCAGATCCATCTGGTTCTGCTGGCCGATGGCCCAGGCCTCGAAGCCCCGGGTGCGCAAGGTGCTGGCAAACTCCTTCGCAAAGCCGTGCAGGGTATAGACCACCTTGGGCTGCACTTGGTCGACCAAGGCCAGCAGGTCTGGAAAGTCGGCATGATCTGAGAGCGGGAAAGCCGCATCGCAACCGTATTGATATTTGGCGCTGCCATCGAGCGCCCAGCCGGTGGCCACGGCGGTCCGCTTCGGGTTGATCCAGGTCAGGGGCTCGGTCTGGCCCGACATCGGCGGGGCGATGATGACGTGGCCCGCGTAATGATGAACATCAAGCAGAGCGAAGGGCGGGAGCTTCATGCCGAGCTCGGCATAGCGTTTGGTCAGCCGGTAACCATGCTCGTGTAGCATCACCGGCAAACCCGCGCGGCCGACGATCTGGAGAAGTTCCTGCGTCTTGCCCAGACTGTAGGCGTAGAGCACCGGGGTGATCTTCCCGGCGAGGGCTGTGCGGCAAAAATCCACGATGTCGTGCTCGACCTGCTGGTCGGGTGGGAAGACGTATTTGGGCAACCCGAAGGTCGTCTCCATGATCAGCACATCGGCCCGCGGAGCGAGACATGGCTCGGCGGCGAGACTGGGACGCAACTTGAAGTCGCCCGTATAGAGCAGGCTGCCGTGCTCGGAAGTGGCCTGAAGCATGGCTGAGCCGAAGATGTGTCCCGCGGGGTGCAACTTGAACTCACAGCCGAATTCCGCTGCCCACGGCTGGCCGTATTCGAGAATGGTCTCCTGCCTTTTGCCCGCCATCCGCAGCCGCATGAGGCTGGCCGTGGCCCGGGTGGCGACAATCTCCCGGTGCGGCCCGATGTGGTCGGAGTGCGCGTGGGAGACGAAGCAGCGGGACTTAGCCTTGTGGGCATCGAGCCACCAGCCGATCTGCGGCAGGTGGACTCCGTCTCCGTGGCGAACTTCCCAAGGCATGCGGGCTAGGTTCGCCTGTAGGAGCTTGCTTGCAAGCGATTCATCGGTCTTGCCCAGCATCGCCTGTAAACAGGCTCCTACAGTTCGGAATCCGAATTCACTGCCGGCGATTCACGCGCCGAAATACTTTCGCCGGA
>JANMTJ010000565.1:0-1814 GCA_031390295.1 Oleiharenicola sp. | reverse complement strand
GTGCTTTGCCGCTGCTGCCGCAACCTGGTCAACCACTACACCGTGGCCCACGACCACGAGCGGGCCCGGCTCTTCGCCGAGTTCGTGGCCGAGTTTGAATCCACCTACGAGCGGAGCATCCAGCCGTAACCCGCGGCCCGGTCCGATAAAATCAGGCTCGTTCTCCACGGCCAAACGGGCTTCCCTCCCCGACGCCCCATGACTGCTGTCGCCGAGTCCATCCACACCCTGGCTGATCTGTCCGCCTGGACCTTTCCCGGCGTGGCGCTGGCGGTGGTGGGTCATCCGATTGCGCATTCGCTCAGCCCAGTGATCCACAACGCGGCCCTGGCCGAGCTTGCCCGGACCGATCCGCGCTACCGAGACTGGCGCTACTTCAAGTTCGACATCGCCCCGGGTGATCTCCCCGCCGCGCTCGCCGCGTTTCACCGTTTGAATTTCCGCGGCCTCAACCTCACCGTGCCGCACAAGTCGCTCGTGGTGGAGCATCTCGCCAAGAGCGATTCCTTCGTGCGCGCCGCCGGCGCGGCCAACACCCTGACCTACTTCGAGGACGGCTGGCACGGGGCCAACACCGACGGCTACGGCCTCACCACGTCGCTCCAGCAGGAGCTGGGCGCGGCCCTCGCCGGATCATCGGTCATTCTGCTCGGGGCCGGCGGGGCCGCCCGGGGCGCCGCGGTCGAGTGCCTGCGCGCCCGCTGTGCCTCGCTTTGGATCGGCAACCGCACCGCCGCCAGCCTCGAGGCCATGCTGACGGAGCTGCAACCGCTCGCCGGTGCCACGGACCTCCATGGTTTCGACCTCGCGAACCCACCGGCCGGATTGCCGGCGGACGCCATCGTGATCAACGCCACCTCGCTCGGTCTCGCCTCGACCGACCTTGCCCCGATTGATCTTAGGAAAATCCCCCGCCCCGGCCGGGTCCTCGACATGATCTACCGGCCGGCCCGGACCGCCCTGTTGCGGCAGGCGGCCGAGCTGGGCCTGCCGCATGCCAACGGCCTGGCCATGCTGGTCCACCAAGGCGCCCGCTCGCTGGAACTCTGGAGCGGGGCCGCCGTGCCGGAGGCCGTAATGCAGGCCGCCGAACAGGCTGCCCTCAACCCGCCCGCCGCATGATCGCGCAACTGCACGAGTTGATGGCCGAGCTGCCGTGGCTCTTTGTCGCCGTGGTTGGGATCATCGGCGCCTGTGTCGGCAGTTTTCTCAACGTCTGCATCTACCGGATCCCCAAGGACGAGTCCGTGGTCCGCCCGCGCTCGCATTGCGGCTGCGGCCAGTTGATCGCCTGGTACGACAACATCCCCGTGCTGAGCTGGTTTCTGCTGCGGGGTCGGGCTCGCTGCTGCGGCCGGCCTTTCAGTTTCCGCTACCCGGCCATCGAGCTGCTGACCGCCGCGCTGTTTGTCGCCTGCTGGCTGGTGTTCCCCCCGACCAAGGCGCTCGCCGGCGCCGTGCTGTGCTCGATCGTGATCTGCGCCCACTTCATCGACCACGACCACATGATCATCCCCGATGTGTTCACGGTCGGCGGGGCGGCGGCCGGACTGTTGCTGTCGCTCCTGCTGCCCGCGCTGCACGGGCAGTTTCATGACTATTTCGTCATCGCCAGCACGCGGTCCGGGCTGGACTCCGTGCTGGGCCTGTTTGTCGGCTCGGCGTTGGTGCTCTGGATCGCGCTGTTCGCCGAGGCGGTGCTCAAGAAGGAGGCCATGGGCTTTGGCGACGTGAAGTATCTTGGAGCCCTTGGTGCATTTGTCGGCTGGAAGGGTGCGGTGTTCGCCATGTTTGGCGGGGCCATGCTCGGGTGT
>JANMTJ010000556.1:0-1575 GCA_031390295.1 Oleiharenicola sp. | reverse complement strand
CCGCTGGTGCGCGGGGCGTCGACCTTGACCGAGTCGGGCATGTTGACGGTCTTGGCGAGGCGCGACCACTGGCAGAGGTAGCGCGCGGCGTCGAAGTTCGCCATGCGGGTCGTGTGCGAAGCGACGGCCGTGCGCTCCTCGTCACGCACGTCGAGGAAGCCGTGCTCCTGGTCGAGGTAGGTCTGGAAGAAGTAGTAGAACAGGCGGCGCAGGATATCGAAATACTTGTTCTTCTGGTCGTCGGCGATCCAGCCGTCACGCAGGCCCTGCAGAATGATGGTGATGCAGTGCATCTGCCCGTAGGCGCCGGCCGAGCGGCCATAGGCCCAGCCGAGCCCGTCGGCGCGGACGAGGTCGGGCATCATCTTGATGTATTTCTCGGCGTAGGTGCGGAGGGTGGGGAGCTTCCGCTCGCGCAGGGCGGCGTTGGCGTGGAGCTGCAGCGCGGAACGGGTGAACACCAGCGTCCAGACGCCATAGAGGTTGAAGTGCCCGCCGAAACCCTTCTCGGCGTCGTCAAAGAAGCCGGCGGAGCTGGTCTGCTCGATGCGCTCGACCATGCGCTCGATGAGGCGCGAGGTCTCGTCCTTCTTGGAGAGGCCCAGGCTGTAGCGGCAGACGGCCTTGGCGATGTTGAAGGCCTGCCAGTAATTGTCGTAGTCGCTGCGGGTGAGCAGGAGCTTGTCGAGCCGCTGGCGGGTCTCCTCGACGAGGCGCTCCCAGACGGGGTTGCGTTCCTTGGAGGGACCGAAGGACCGGAGGCCGAGCGCCGCGTAGGCGAGGCCGTTCTCGTGGGCGGGCTCGGTAAAGGCCTGGGCGGTGATCGTGCGGGCGGCCAGGTCGATCAGATCGTACCCCTTCAGGGTGGTTTCGCCGGTGGCGCGGTAGTATTCGCCGAGGGCGAAGGCGACGTGGCCGGGCTCGTCGGAGCGCGGAGTTTCACCAGCAATGGGGGTGACGGTGCCGTCGGCGTTGATCGAGTCGAGGTTGTGGCTCAACATCGAGCGGGCCATATCGAGACATTGCTCGGAGAAGCTATTCATTCAGTGAACGGTCAGAGTGGTTGGGGAAGCCGGTGGCCGGCAAGTGTGAAGTTACTTGACGATGAGTTTGATGAATTCGGCGTTGGTCTTGGTCTTGCCGAGGCGGGTGACCATGGTGTCGGTGGCCTCCTCGATCTTCGTCTGCACCAGGGCCCGGCGGAAGAAGTGGATGCCTTCGAGGGTTTTCGGGTCGAGCAGCAGCTCCTCCTTGCGGGTGCCAGAGGAGGCGACGTTGACGGCCGGCCAGATGCGCATCTCGGCGGCCTTGCGGTCGAGGACGAGCTCCATGTTGCCGGTGCCCTTGAATTCCTGGAAGATGACATCGTCCATGCGGCTGCCGGTCTCGACGAGGATGGAGGCGATGATGGTCAGCGAGCCGCCGTCCTCGGTGTTGCGGGCGGAGGCGAAGAGCTGCCGGGGTTTCTCCAGGGCGCGGACATCGAGGCCGCCGGTGCCGGTGCGGCCGGAGTTCTTGGCGGTGTTGTGGGCGCGGGCCAGGCGGGTGAGGGAGTCGATGAGAAGCACGACGGTC
>JANMTJ010000551.1:0-9168 GCA_031390295.1 Oleiharenicola sp. | reverse complement strand
TGGTGGACGGCCATCTGTCCGTATGCGAATACGAGCTGAGCGGGGACCAAATGGTTTTCACGCACACGCTGGTGCCGCCGGAGCTGCGCGGCCGGGGAGTCGCCGAGCTATTGGTGCGTGCGGCCCTGGCTGACGCGCGGGTGGCCGGGCGGCGCGTCGTGCCGGCCTGCTCCTACGTGGCGAAATTCATCGAGCGGCACCGGGAATATCAGGATTTGCTGGTGCCCTGACCGCCCGGCCGCGGGTTCAGACCGGCGGCATGATGGCCGCCATCCGTTCCTGCATGGCGGACAGCACCAGGTGCGCGGCCGTGGTGGGGGTCACCCGATCCGTGTTGATGACGAGGTCGTAGGTGTGCGGGTCATCGAGATTCTGCTCGAAATTGGTCCGCACGTGCCGCTGGCGGGCACTGTCGTTGCCGTTGACGAGTGACAGCGCCGTCGCCCGATCGCATTGATAGTTCAACTGCGCGCGCTGGATGCGGGCCTCCAGCGAGGCCACCAGCCGGACATGGAAGCCGCCCGGCAGATTGCCGGTGATCAGGTGGGCGGCGCGGCCGGAAAGGATCACGTGCCCGAGCTTGGCAAAATTCAGGATCGCTTCGGTCACCTGGTGTTCCAGTTCATACAGCGGCGGGTGCAGCCCGACCATTTCACCGATCATCCCCTTGATCTCGGAAATGCGATCCTCAGGCAGGTAATTCGCGAGCTGCTCCGACAGGTGATGATGGGTGAGGGCATGGTTGATGAGATTTTTATCCAGAAACATCCAGCTGCGCTGCTCATCTCCCATCTGCTCGTTGAGCAGGGGCAGGAGATGCTTGCCGAGGGTGGTGGCGCCGGCGCACGTTTCCCGGGAGATCGTGAGAAAGGGATAAACGGTGCCACTATGCGGGCTGGCAAACCGCTGCGTGGAGGGTTTCAGCTGGGCATGAAGGATGGACAGTCCCTGTTGGAGAAACGGATGGGAAGTAGTCATGGCGGGGATGGGGTGGATTGCATGATCGGCAGTTGGACTGCCTCGGCAGAACTCACGTGGGACCAATCTCGTTCTGGAGATAGGATACTCCCGCCGGTGGTCGTTCGCCACTGGAATTGCTGCGCATGCCTTGTGATCAAAAAATGCGACGTGACCATGCGCGCGGCATGACGGCGCCAGCCGCGGCCACGAAAAAACCCGCAGCGGGAGGCTGCGGGTTTGGGAGGGGGAGGGAAAGCTCAGGCTTTCTGGACGAGTCCGGCCTTGATGGCCTTGACCGAGACCCACATGCGCTTGGAGCCGCCGTTGGGCAGCTTGACCTTGATCCATTGCAGGTTCGGGCGGAACTTGCGGGTCGTCAGGCTGGTGACGTGCGTGCCGATGCCCCCGCTCTTCTTGGACTGACCCTTACGGTTGATGATCTTGCCCATTGTGGGGCGTTTACCGGTGATTGCGCAAATTCGTGGCATGGTGTTTCTTGAGTTAAAGGTTGAGGAGTAAAGGACGGGTCTTTCGCTTAGCAAGGGAATTTTGGAATTCGCCCCTTCGGATCGCTCATTTGCGTAAAGCGTGGAGGGCCTGAAACTTCTGTCCCATGTTGGCCGGGTGCAGGAGTTGGATCAGCATCCGTTTGCGCAGGCTGAAACTGCTCGCTTCCGCCTTGGTGATCGCGGCCAGGGTTTCCGCCGCGTAATTCATGAAAAAGCTTTCTTGGGAGTCCACCCGGGACTCACCGAACCCGGCCCGTCCCAGCCCGTCCTCCAGCCAGTCCCAGCAAATGTGGCAGGTCAGGTCCTGTTTGCCGGGGCGGGCCAGCAGGTCGTTGCCCATCTTCTGGCGGTGATAGGTGCGGGCGGTGCCCGAGGGGATGTTTTCCGCCAGCTCGTGCCAGAATTTACCGTAGTCGAAGGCGATAAACAGCCCGCTCCACTTTTGGCCCACGATCCGCTCCAGCATGGGTACCGTCCGCAGCGGCAGGTCGATGTGGTAATTCTCCTCCGCTTGCTTCGGCAGCCGGTCGGCGTGGACGGCGAGCTCGGCGGAGAAGGCGGGCAGCACGACGTGGCGGAGGTGCCTGCCGTGCAGGGCCACGCCCAGTTCCTGCCAGCGGCCTTCCTGCCAGACGACCCGGTGAAAGGGCTGCGCATCGAAAAGCTCGTTGGAAAACACCACGGCGTTCTCTGGCAGGGTGAACGGCTGGCCGAGGGAGATGGTCCGGTAGGAGGCGAACGGGTGGGGGATGTCACGCAGGATCCCGCCACCGGGTTCGGCCCCGATCTCGACGAAGACAAAGTCAGCCGGCCGCGCCGGTTCGAGCAGCTTGATGGCGGCGGCCACCACGAGTTCGCCAAAGATCGGGTTGAAGGAGGTCGCGGTGAAAAAATCGGCCCGGTTGTCCCGGCCCACGCGCTTGAAGTCCCGGGTATAGTAGCCCGCCGTCGGATGATACATCGCCAGCTCCATGTAGCGCGCGAAGGACACCCCGGTCGTCGCATGCGGCTCTGCGGCGAGGATTTCATAAAAGTCTGACAAGGAAGCCATTTGCCAAGCCAAGCATTTGTGCCCAGTGAAAGCCATGCTCAAAAAGATTTTTAGTTTCGCCGGTGACTGCCGCGTCGTCTAACTCCGCCATTGCCTTGTCCTCCATGCTCAAACGTCTGGTTCTCGTCCTGGTCGCGATCACCGCGGGCTTCGGGCTGGCGCAGTTCGCGGCCAAACACTCGGGCGCACCGAGCTGGTGGCCCGACCGGGAGCGCGACCGGCAGGCCCGGTATTTCAAGGATGTGCTCCAGCTGGTGAAGGAGAACTATGTCGGCGACACCCCCGCCGGGTATGCCGACCTCACCCGGGCCGCCCTGGATGGCATGGTGACGCAGCTTGACCCGCATTCCCGGTTCATGCTCGCCGACGAGTTTCGCGAAACCGAGGAGGAGCTGACCAACGCCTTCACCGGCGTCGGCATCCAAGTCGAGCAGCGGGACAATGCAGTCGTCATTGTTGCGCCCATCCCCGGCACCCCGGCGGAGCGCGCCGGACTCCGCCGCAGCGACCGGCTCGTCAAAATCGACGGTCAGCCGCTGGTCACGCCGACCCTGGAGAGCACCATCAAGCTTGTGCGCGGTGAACCCGGCTCCCTCGTCACCCTCACGGTTTTCCGGCCCAGCCAGAGCAAAACCATCGATTACCCGCTGCGCCGGGAGCGCATCCGCCTCGACAGCGTGCGACTGGCCAGTCTGCGGCCCGGCCGGATCGGCTATCTGCAAATCACCCAGTTCAGCGAGCGCACGGGGAAGGAATTCGAAACCGCCCTGGAGGGATTGGAGCAGCAGGATCTGCGCGCCCTCATCATCGATCTGCGCAACAATCCCGGCGGCCTCCTCGATGCCGCGATCGAGGTCTGCGACCAGTTTTTCGACAAGGACGAGCTGATTGTCTACACGCAGGGCCGCACCCCGGAGTCGCGCGACAACCATCACGCCCACGGCGGACACCGCCGCCGCACCTATCCGGTGGCCATTCTGGTCAACGGCGGCACCGCCAGTGCGGCCGAGATCGTCGCCGGGGCCATGCGCGACACCAAGCGCGCGGTCATCGTCGGGGAAAAGACCTTTGGCAAGGGTTCGGTCCAGAGCGTGATCGAGCTGGATAACGGCGAGGGTCTCCGCCTCACCACGGCGCGCTACTACACCCCCAGTGGCATCACGATTCACGAGAAAGGCATCGCCCCGCACGTCGAGCTTGAGGTCAGTCCCGACGACGAGGCCCGTCTCCGGGTGCAACAGGCGCGGTCCGACCTCAGCGGTTCGTCCGAGGATGACGTCACGCCCATCACCGACCTTCAGCTCGCCGCCGCCGAGGAAGTCCTGACCGGCCTTCTGGCGACCCAGGCCAAATGATTCTCGCCCTCGAGAGCTCCTGTGATGAGACGGCGGTGGCCCTCTTCGATCCCACGACCGGGCTCTCCGGCGAATGGGTGCACAGCCAGATCGCCCTGCATGGGGCCTATGGCGGCGTGGTACCGGACCTGGCCAGTCGGGAACACCTCGCGCATTTCGGCCCTTTGTTGCAGCGGGCGCTGGCGACGTTGCATCAGGAGCAGGTGACCAAAATTGCCGTGACCAACGGTCCGGGTCTCGCGGCCTGCCTGGCCATGGGCCTCGCCGCGGCCAAGAGCCTTGGCCTGGCCTGGCGCGTGCCGGTGGTGGGCATCAATCACCTGCGGGCCCACGCTTTTTCGCCCTTTATCACCCTGCACGCCGCCAATCCGGCGGCCTTCGACGGGGAGTTGGCCAAGTTGCTGCCACATCTCGGCCTGCTGGTCTCCGGCGGCAACACCGCGCTGTTCTCCCTCGACGAGTCGCGCCGCATCACGCTGCTCGCTTCGACGATGGATGACGCCGCGGGCGAGGCGCTTGACAAGGGCGCCAAGCTGCTGGGACTCGGCTATCCCGGCGGGCCGCAGGTGGAGAAGCTCGCCCTGTCGGGCAACCCGGCAGCCTTTGCCTTTCCCAAGGCCGTCGCCCAGCGATCGACGCTCGAGTTCAGCTTCTCCGGACTCAAGACCAGCCTGCGCTACCAATTGGAGAAAATGTCCCCGGCCGAGATCGAGCGGCGCAAGGCCGACCTCTGCGCCAGCTATCAGGCGGCGGTCTTCGAGGCCTTGGTGCGCAAATCCCGGCTCGCGCTGGAGCGCCCTTCGACCGGCTCAGGGCAGGCGGCGTCATATCGCAGCTTCGGGCTCTCGGGTGGCGTGGCCAACAACCTGACGCTGCAGACCGAGCTCGAAAAGACTGCGAAGCAGATCAATGTGCCTTTCTTCCGCGCCCAGCCGAAGCATACCGGCGACAATGCCGGCATGATTGCCTTTGCCGCGTGGGCGGAGCGCGAAGCCGGTGGCGTCGACGAGGCCGGCCTCGCGTTGCAAATCGCCCCGAGCCTGCCGCTGGCGCGGTAGGGCTACCAAGGCGGGCCGGCCGCGGTTTGTCATACGCGTTGCGGACCGGGCCGCCGTGGCTAGCCTGCCGCTCATGCTACCCCACACACAACTGATCCGGTTCGTTCTTTCCGTCCTGCTGGTTTCGACCGCCGTCGCCCAGCAGGATTTCTCCAAGGTCGAGATCAAGGCCACCAAAGTCTCCGGCAATGTCTACATGCTCGAAGGCTCGGGCGGAAACATCGGCGTTTCCGTGGGGGCCGACGGCATCTTGATCGTGGACGACCAGTTTGCCCCGCTGGCCGACAAGATTTCCGCCGCCCTGGCGCAGCTCAACCCGGGCAAGTTGAAGTACGTCGTCAACACCCACCACCATGGCGACCACACCGGCGGCAATGAGGCGTTTGCCGCCCGGGACGCGACGATCATCGCCCACGGCAATGTGCGGGTAAACCTCGCCAAGGATCCGAAGAAGTCTCCGGCGGCCCTGCCGGTGATCACCTTCACGAACGGGGCGGCGGTGTTTTTCAACGGCGAGGAGATCTCGGCCACGCATTACGGCCCGGCGCACACCAACGGCGATAGCGTGATCCGGTTCACCAAGGCGAACGTGATCCACATGGGGGACCAGATGATGACGGAACGTTTCCCGTACATTGATTTCAGCAACGGCGGCGACCTCGACGGACTGATTGCCAACTGGATGACCGTCATCGCCAGCGCCCCGGCCGACGTGAAGATCATCCCGGGCCATGGCCGGCTGGCCACGCTGGACGACCTGAAGGCGGCCCTCGCGATCGTCGAGGAATCAGCGGCGCTGATCCGCAAAGGCATGGCCGAGGGCAAGACGCTGGAGCAGCTCAAGGCCGACGGACTGCCCGAAAAGTTCAAGAGCTGGGGTTCCGGCTTCATCAACCCCAACCGCTGGATCGAGACCGTCTATAACCAGTCGCACAAGGACGCGCCGCAGCAGTAACGCGTTTGGATAGGGCGAATCGTCCCGATGAGCCGTGGCTCGTCCGGAGGACTCGCCCTACCGCTTCAGCTTCTCTCGCAGATACGGCGCAGTCGGACTACTTTTCACTTTCAGCAGGCCGGCGAGTTCACCCTGGTAAATGATCTCACCGCCGTGCGGCCCGCCGCCGGGGCCGAGCTCAAGGATGTAGTCGGCCTCGGCCAGCAGGTCGAGATGGTGCTCGATGACGACCACCGTGTGGCCGTGATCCACGAGATTGTGGAGCACCTTGATGAGCTTCTCGCAGTCACTGAGGTGCAGGCCGATGGTCGGTTCCTCGAGGAGGTAGAGATTGCGGATGGCGATATTGTAGGAGCGTTCCTTGTAGGTCTGCAGGCCCTTCGTCAGCTCGGTGACGAGCTTGAGCCGCTGGGCTTCGCCGCCGGAGAGGGTCGGGCTGCTCTGTCCGAGTGTCAGGTACCCGAGGCCGCAATCGACCATCAGCTGGCACACCTGGGAGAGCTGCGAATGGAAATCGAAAAAAGCCGCCGCCTCGTCGAAGGTCAGTTGCAGCACCTGCCCGATATTCTTTCCCTTCCAGTTGATGTCGGCCAGCTCCGGACCGTAGCGCGAGCCCGCGCATCCGTCGCAGGGCAGGTAGGAGTCGGCCATGAAGGCCATCTCCAGCTTGATGCGGCCGGCGCCCGAGCAGGTTTCGCAGCGTCCCCCGGCGGTGTTGAAGGAGAAGCGACCCGCCGTGTAGCCCCGCATCTTGGACTCGGGCAGGGTGGCGAAGAACTGACGGATCAGGTCGAAGATGCCGAGGTAGGTCGCGGGGGTGGAGCGCGGCGTCTTGCCGATGGGTGCTTGGTCCACCTCGATGACTGACTTGAAGCCGCCGGCTCCGCGGAGTTCCGCGAAGGGTATTTGGGGTCCACCGGTATCAAACTTGGCGAGCTTAACGAATTCCCTGCCGGTGAGCTTGCCCTTCCGGTGCTTGATCGCGCAGGTGACGGCGGGGTGGAGGATGTCACGGAAGAGGGTGGACTTGCCCGCGCCACTCGGGCCGCAGGCCATGATGAGCCGTCCGGGTGGCAACCGGAGGGTCTGGTCCTTGAGATTCCGGTAATTGATGCCGGTTAGCTCGAGCCATGAAGAATTATCGATTTTGGAATTGGGATTCCCGATTGTCCGATACTCGCCACGCAATGGGTGCGAGATACCCTTGGCGAGGAACAGGCCCGTGAGCGAAGACGGACTGGCTTTGATTTCTGCCGGGGTGCCGTTGGCCAGCACGGAGCCGCCGTGGACGCCGGCCCCGGGTCCGAGGTCGATGATCCGGTCGGCGCGGGCCATCAGCACGTCGTCATGCTCGACGACGAGCAGGGTGTTGCCCTTGGCGCGGAGCGACTGGAGCGTGTCGATCAGCCGGTCGTTGTCCCGGGCGTGCAGGCCGATGGACGGCTCGTCGAGCACGTAGAGCACGCCGCTGAGGTTCGAGCCGAGCTGGGCGGCTAGCCGGATCCGCTGGGCCTCGCCTCCGGAGAGCGTGTCGGTCGGGCGCTCCAGCGAGAGATAATCGAGGCCGACGTGGTCGAGGAATTTCAGGCGCTCCTCGATCTGCGGCACAATATCCTGCGTGATCAGTGTGGTACGGGCATCGAGCTGGAGGTTGCGCAGCGTGGCAATCAGCTCCTCGGGCACGAGCCGGAGCAGGGCGGGCAGGGTGATGTGTTCGGCGCGCTTCACGGGCAGCTTCACGGCGCGGGCGATGCGGTTGAGACGCTCACCGTGGCAGGTGGGGCAGGCCTTGCCGTGCGAGGCCGGATCGTCGGGATCGAAGGCGCGCAGCGCATCGGCAACCTCGTCGGACATCTCCTCGTCCTCGTCGGGCTTGAGCATCCAGTCGTAGATCCGGCCGTGGCCGCGGCAGGTCGGACACCAGCCGCGCGGCGAGTTGAACGAGAAGTGCTTGGGGTCCAGCTCGGGGAAGGACTCGCCGCTGGCGATGTCAGTGCGCGTCGTCGAGAACCAGCTCAGGACTTCGCCAGACGGCAGCACGATGAAGCATGAACCTTTGCCGAGCTTGAGAGCGGCAGCGAGGGCGTCATTCGTCGATCGCGGCGCGTTAGGGATAACGCTCCGTACCTTAAGATCGGCAACGACGACCTCGATGTCGTGCTCCTTGTAGCGGTCGAGTTTCTGGAAAGTGTCGGTGCGCAGCAGCCGACCGTCGGCGCGCATGAGCTCGTAGCCCTGCTTCCCGATCCACTTGGCGATGGGCTCGTGATGGCCCTTGCGGCCGCGGATGAGCGGGGCGCACAGGTACAGGTGTTTCGCCTTTTTGGCCTTGGGCGAGGCGAGGGTCTTGGTCAGTAATTGTCGCAGCTGGCTGGGCGAAAGTGGCGTGACCGGCCGGCCGGACTCGGGATGGTGTTGCACGCCGGCCCGGGCGTAGAGGAGGCGGAGATATTGGGCGACCTCGGTGATGGTGGCGACGGTGGACTTGCGCGAGCCACGGGTGATGCGCTGCTCGATGGCGACGGTGGGCGGGATGCCGGTCAGCCGGTCAATGTCGGGCCGGGGCAGCTGCTCGACGAACTGCCGGGCATAGGGCGACATGGATTCCATGAACCGCCGCTGGCCCTCGGCAAAGATGATGTCGAAGGCGAGGGTGGACTTGCCTGAGCCCGATACGCCGGTGACGACCGTCAGCTGCCGGTGTGGGATCGAGAGGCTGATGTTCTTCAGGTTGTTCTCCCGCGCACCGACGACGGTCAGCTCACTGGAAGTCATGGTCAGCCCGGTCTGGTAGGGCGCCGCGTCCTCGGCGGCGGCCAGATGCTGGGCCGCGCTGAGAGGGTTCAAGGCCTCCCGGAGAAAGGGCGAGGTCGCGGTATCGGTTTTGGCAATCTCCTCCGGCGTGCCTTCGGCGACAATCCGGCCGCCCTCGGCCCCGGCTTCGGGTCCGATCTCCAGAATCCAGTCGGCCGATTTGAGCACGTCCAGGTTGTGCTCGATGACGACCACACTGTGTCCGCGATCCACAATGCGCTGGAGCACCTCCAGCAGGCGCTTCACATCGTGGCGGTGGAGCCCGGTGGTGGGCTCGTCCAAGAGCAACAAGGCACCTGCGGATTCCTTTGTAGGTCGGGGTTTATCCCCGACATCGGGAGCTGGTGTCGGGCGTAAAGCCCTACCTACATCGAAACCACCAGCATAGTCGGAGAGGTAGCGGACGAGCTTGAGGCGCTGGGACTCGCCGCCGGAGAGGGTGTTGAGCGGCTGCCCGAGCGGCAGG
>JANMTJ010000489.1:0-2257 GCA_031390295.1 Oleiharenicola sp. | reverse complement strand
AGGCCGGCGCGGAGCAGGAGCTTGTGCGAGGCAATTTCCGCGTCGGCGGGGCTTTCCTTGAGCGTGGGGATGAACGTCTGCGACCAATACTTCATGTGGCTCGCACGAGAACAAGTCGGCCGGAGTGGCGCAATTGTATTTGCGCTCCCGCCGTCCGGCCCGCGATAACAACCCAAATGACCGCCCCGCCGTCCCGCCCCCTGCCCAAGCCCTGGCCCATGAAGTGGATCGTGCTGGTCATCGTGGTGTTTGCGGTGGGCTACACGGCGGTGAACCTCTGGTTTCGCAAGCCCGGCCAGGCGTACCGCCCCTACCAGGATGCACAGGACCGCGCCACCACCGCGCGTCTGCTCGCCGCCGGCTGGCACAAAATCCCGCTCGAAACCCGCCGGCCCATCGAAAAAGCCGAGCCCGCCGACACGCCCGCCCCGGTTACGCGCGACTGGCCCGGCCTGGGCTCCGCCCTCGCCGACAAATTCGCGGAGAAGCCGAAGCTGCTCGCCACCATCGACCGGGTGACGGCGCCACCGCACGTCTCCCGCGGCGGCGAATACAGCTTCTATTTCACGGCCAGCCTTTCCGACCTGAAGGCGCAGGTTGGCGAACTCTCACTCTATCACCACGGCAACGACCTCGTGCTGATCCCGACCATTGAGAAACTCCCGGGCCAGCAGCTCATGAGCCGGTGGAACGACTCCACGTACACCGTCAGTTTCTCCACCGCCACCCTGCCCCCCGGTCGTTACTCCGCACGCATCGTGGCGCAGGGTCCCGCGGCCGCGTGGAGCTTCACGGTCCAGTGAGCATTTCTGTCATTCTGAACGAAGTGAAGAATCCAGTCTTGCAGCCCTAACCTCTGGATCCTTCGCTGGCGCTCAGGATGACACGGATCAATATTTGCCCTCCAACCCTGTCATTCTGAGTGCGGCGAAGAATCCAGCCTATCATGTGCGCCCATGCCGCCAACCGTTCGTATTGGGTCTACATCCTGACAAACAAACGCAACGGAACCCTCTATGTCGGCGTAACGAACTCCTTGGAGCGTCGTATCTGGCAGCATAAGGCGAAGGTCATTGAAGGCTTCACCAAGCAGTATGGCCTGAATCAACTTGTCCACTTCGAGCAATTCCGGGACGTGAATGCCGCCATCGCACGCGAAAAGGAAATCAAAGGCTGGCTGCGGAAGCGAAAGCTTGAATTGATTGAAGGGGGCAATCCCGATTGGGCCGACTTGAGCGCAGCATGGCGCGACAATGCTCTGGATTCTTCGCTGCGCTCAGAATGACAATCGGCGGTTACTGGTTCTTGAGCTGACGCGCGCATGAATCCCCCATTGACGAGCGCGCCGGGATGCCTGATTAAAGCGCTCCAACGATGAGCAACGGCTCCGACATCAAACCGACCGACCTGCGCGGCATCCTGAAATACGTCCCCCGGTTTCAGGGCCAGACCTTTGTCATCGCGCTGGACGGCATCATCGTCGCCGACGAGAACTTTCCCAACATCCTGATCGATCTCGCCGTGCTCCGCAGCCTGGGCATCAAGATCATCCTCGTCCACGGCATCGGTCACCAGATCGAGGATCTCTCCCGGACACGCAAAATCCCGATCAGTGACGTACAGGGAACGGGCGTGGCCGACGCCGCCACCCTCGACCTCGCCATCCGCGCCTCGTCCCGCGTCACCCACCTCGTCATCGAGGGCCTGACGCAGAACGGACTGAAGGCCGCGTTGACGAACGCCATCCGCGCCGTCCCGCTCGGCATCATCAAGGGCGTGGACCACCAGTTCACCGGCCGGGTGGACCGGGTGGACAAGGAATTCCTCACGCAATTGATCGAGTCGCAGGTCGTGCCCGTGGTGAACCCCATCGGCTTTGACCGCGACGGCCGGCCGCTGCGCATCAACTCCGACCTGCTGGCCGCCGAGCTGGCCGAGGCGCTCAACGCCACCAAGATCATCTACCTGACCCCGCACGAGGGTCTCGAGCTCAATGGCAAGCTCCAGCACCAGATTGCGGCCACCACGCTCCGTACCGTGCTGGAGACCAAACCCGAGTCCATCAACGAGCCCATGCGCAGCCCGGCCGCGCACGCCGTCAAGGCCGTCGAGACCGGCACCCCCCGCATCCACCTGCTGGACGGGCGCCTGCTGGACGGCCTGCTCAACGAGATCTTCTCCAACGAGGGCGTCGGCACGCTCATCCACGGCAACGAATACCAGCAGATCCGGCAGGCCACCAAGCGCGACGTCCGCG
>JANMTJ010000472.1:0-2229 GCA_031390295.1 Oleiharenicola sp. | reverse complement strand
ATGATTAAAAATACCCCAGAGCTTAGCGTCCTGATCTTGCCCCCGTATTACCGGACAGGGTCTATACGCAAGTTGACACCGATTGACGTCTCCCCCAAAACCGGTCACTTTTAAACTGGAGTCGGGACGCTTTCGGCTTGTTGCCCTGACCTCATTTTGACAAACTCACTTGGGGTCAGGTGGCCAAGCGAGCCGTGTGGTCTGCAGGTGTTGTAGTCTTCCTGCCAAGCCTTCAGTTTTTCACGCGTGTCCTGCATCGTAACGAACTCGTGAACGTTCAAGAACTCATCGCGCAGTCGACCGTTGAATGACTCGATCAGCCCGTTGTCCGTGGGTTTCCCAGGACGCGTGTAGTCGAGCTTCACACCGCGTCGATAGGCCCACTCGTCGAGCGCCCTGCCAGGCCTGGTCGATTTTGTCGAAGTAGCTTCGGATGTCAGCATCCAGAATCCAGTTCACACGCGCAGCGCGAATCCCAACTGCCAAGGCATCCAGGGCATCGTGCTGACTGCGGCCGGGCCGGAACCCATACGAGAACCCAAGGAAGTCTTCCTCGTAGATCGCGTTCAGCACCGCAGCCGTCGCCCGTTGGACGATCTTGTCCTCCAGCGCGGCCACTGCGAGCGGGCGCTGACGGCCATCCGGCTTGGGTATGTAGACCCGCCGGCTCGGCTGTGCCCGGTACGCTCCCCGATGGACCCGTGCATGCAAATCCTCAAGATTTCGCTCAAGGTCTGTCTCGTAGTCATGCCACTTCAGCCCGTCCACTCCCGCTGCCGCGCCCTCTTTGAGGTCGAGGAACGCTTGTTCGAGATGTTCTGTGCTGATGTGATGGAGGAGCGTGGTGAACCTCTCCTTCTTCCGTTGCCTTGCTACTTGCCGTATGCGTTCCAGCGCCTGTGACACGGTTGACCGATTCTGTGCCCGGTCCGTGCTGTGCTGACTCACATTCCCCTCGGCCCCCGCCCTTGGCTCCACCGGCTCCGCGGCGAATCGCTCCGCCTTGTTCGTCGGCTTCAGGGCTACTATGGCGAGGCCTGACTTCTCACGTTCGTGCATCATCGGCTACGGCTCCTCACCTTCCCGATGCGGACCTTGGGGGGCAACGTGCCCATCGGGTCGAACGCGAGATCTCCCAGGTTCCGACGTGCTCCTTTCGTGCGTGATAGTGGTCTTCGACCACGGCAGAGCGTCAACCCCTCGCATGACGGGGTCGCACATGTTGCCTTCGACGTTGCTTACCGTCTCGGCCTCTGCGGAATCATGGTTTTCGAGGCTCAATAGCACACCCCACACGATCACTGTGTACGCTTCGCAGCCGCCGTCGCCGGCGACCACGCAACACTCGTTACCGGGCGCCCGCTACGGCCTACCCGGACCGGACTTTCACCGGTAGGATCACGCCAGCTTAACCTGGCGCACAAGCAATCCATCTCGCCGAGCAAAGAAAGAATGGATTGCTTCGCTGCGCTCGCAATGACGATGAATGTGGCCCACTCAATCCAGCTTGATGCCGGCCTCGCGGATCAGTTTGGTCCAGCTGTCGTATTCCGACGCGACGAAGCCGTTGACCTTGTCGTCCGGCAGATCCCACACTTCGCCGCCGCTCTTCTCGAAGCGCTCTTTCAGATCAGGCAGCGAGGCGCGGATGTCCGCGCGTAATTTGGCGATCACGGCCGGTGGGGTTTTGGCGGGCGCAAAAATGCCGAGCCTGGAATCGACGTCGAGGCCGGGCACGCCGACCTCCGACATCGTCGGCACGTCGGGCGCGAGCGCGCTGCGCTTCGACGCCAGCACGGCGATGCCCCTCGCCTGCCCCGACTTGACGTGAGGCAGGCCCGCGGCGGCAGAGTCGAAGAACAGGTCGATGCGGCCGGCGAGCAGGTCGGTGAAGGCCGGCGGCGAGCCCTTGTAGGGCACCTCCTGCAGCTTGATCCCGGCGGCCTTCATGAACGCCGCCGCCACCAGATGCTGGCCGGTGCCGACGCCCGCGGTCGCCACCGTGATCGAACCCGGGTTGGCTTTCGCCGCCGCAATAATCTCCTTCAGGCCCGCATGCGGCAGATCCTTGCGGCCGACCATCACGTAGCCGAACTTGTAGATCAGCGCGACCGGGACAAAATCCTTCTGGGGGTCGTAGGCCAGCTTGGAATACAGCGCCGAATTGAACGCCATGTTGGAGAGGCCGCCGACCACCAGGGTATAGCCGTCCGGATCGCTGGTCGCCGC
>JANMTJ010000463.1:0-6513 GCA_031390295.1 Oleiharenicola sp. | reverse complement strand
ATCCCCCAAGGGCAAGTACGAGCAATGCGGCAAGGACATCTCCGGCGTGCTCGGTGATGTGCGGCGCGGCTGGCCGAAAAAGGGACACCCCTTCAACCTGGAGCTGGTCAAGGTGCCACCCGGCAAGGCCGCCTGCCCGTTTCACTCCCACACCACCCAGTGGGAGATGTTCGTCATTCTCAGCGGCACCGGCACGGTGCGGGCCGGGAAATCACGCCAAAAGGTGAAGGCCGGCGACGTGTTCATGCATCCGCCGGGCGAGGCGCACCAGCTCATCAACACCGGCAAAAAGCCCCTCGTCTTCTACATCATCGCCGACAATCCGCCGGTGGATATTTTCCACTACCCGGACTCCAACAAGTGGGGCCTGCGACCGCATGGAAAATTTTTCCGCCTGACCGAAACCGACTACCACGACGGCGAGGAGTGACAGGTAGGGTGCGGACTCCGCTCCGCGCCGAGGCGGCGGCGAAGGGACTCGCCGCCCTACCCGCCTTATTTCTTCGCCGGGGTGAGCAGTTTCTCCTTCGCCACCAGGTAAAGGAATCCGCAAAGCAGCACATACGGGATCAGCGAAAGCAGGTCGGCGTGCGCGCCGGCGTAGAACGGGTTGTGCGCCGAAGACCACTTGAGCAGGGCATCGTCCAGTTTGTTGACGCCCGGCACACCCGCCAGGAACGCGATCACGATGCCGGCAATGGCGCCGCCCGCGATGTAGCCGGAGGCGAGCAGCACGCCGGGGCTCTTGTCGCTCTCGGCGTTGAAGGTGACCTGGTCCATCCCGGCATAGGCCGGCCGCCGGCGCAGCCAGTGATCCACGGCCAGGCGGATCATGCCGCCGATCCAGATCGGCAGCGACGAGGAGATGGGCAGGTAAACCCCGACGGCAAAGGTCAGGGCCGGGACAAAGGACATCTGGAGAGATATGGTGATCATCGCCCCGAAAAGCACGAGCGCCCACGGCAGTTTGCGGTCGAGAATGCCCTTGATGATATAGGACATGAGCGTGGCCTTCGGCGCATCGAACTTGCGCACCGAGGTGCCGTCCGGCCGCGTCGTGTAGGCACCGTTGATGCCCGGGTCGACGAGCCAGACCGCATCACCACTGCCGTTCACGAGATATTTCCCGGCGGGCCCGCCCACCGGGTCGGTCTTGTGCCAGGCGAAGTACTGGCCGGCATCATCCTCCGCCTGCGGGCCGACGAGTCCCTGCTTCACCGGGTCGAGCTGCGTGATGTCCGTATGCAGGCCGCCGGGGGCGATCTGCGCGGCGGGCATGTAGACCACCGCCGAGTCATTCAGCTTCAGCAGGATCGGCCCGAGAAGGACGGCGGAGCCAAACGCGCCGATGAGGATGGCATATTGCTGCAGCTTGGGCGTGGAGCCGACCAGGAAACCCGTCTTGAGATCCTGTGACGTGGTGCCGCCGTTGGAGGAGGCGATGCAGACAATGCCACCGATGGAGAGTGCCGTCACATAGTACGTCCCGCCCGTCCAGCCGATCAGCAGGAAGACCAGGCAGGTGAACAGCAATGTCGCCACCGTCATGCCCGAGATGGGATTCGAGGTGGAGCCGACCTCGCCGGTCAGCCGGGAGGAGACGGTTACGAAGAGAAAGCCGAACGCGACGATCAGCAGGGCACCGAGCAAGTTCATGTGCAGCGCATCCAGGGCGAGCATGATTCCCGCCAGCAGCACGAAGATGCCGATGCCGACAAACTTGAGCGAGAGGTCGCGATCGGTGCGCGGCACCTCGCGCGGGCCGCCGTTCTCCCGGGCCAGCCCGATGTCGTGGAGGCCGCCCTTGATGCCGTGCCAGATGGTCGGCAGGGCCTGGATCAGGCTGATGATGCCGCCCGCCGCGACGCAGCCCGCGCCGATGTAGAGCACATAGGCGCCGCGGATCTGGCCGGGGCTCATTTCGGAAATCAGGGTGGTGCCCGGAGCCAGCGGGGCCGTGAGTCCTTCGCCGAAAAATTGAATCAACGGGATCAGCACCAGGTAGGACAGCACGCCGCCCGCCGCCATCAAACCGCCGAGATAAGGCCCGATGATGTAGCCCACCCCGACCAGTTCCGGCGAAATCTCACAGCTGACCGAGCCGGCCTTGAGCGGGGCCCCGAACACTTTCTCCGGAACGTCCTTCCAGCCCTTGAAGGCCACATTGAGCGACTTGTAGAGCAGCCCGAGACCGAAGCCGGTGAAAATGACCTTGGCGCCGGGGGATTTGCCGAGGCCCGCGGCCGCGGCGGCGGCCATTTCGGCCTTGGCCGACGGCGATGCGGCGGCGCGTGAAACCTCGTCCGCCCCCGCCTTGAGCACCGCCGCGCAGGCCGTGCCCTCGGGATACTTGAGCACCCCGTGCTCCTTCACGATCAGCGCCCGGCGCAGCGGGATCATCATCAGGATGCCGAGCAGGCCGCCCATGATGGCGACCAGCATCACGCGGGTCAGCTCCAGGTCGAAACCGAGGATCAGGATCGCCGGCATCGTGACGCCCAGGCCAAAAGCGATGGACTCGCCCGCCGAGCCGGCGGTCTGCGTGATGTTGTTCTCGAGAATGGTCGAGTCGCGGCCCCCGACCTTGGACCAGGCGCGAAAGAGCGCGAGGGAGATGACGGCCACCGGGATGGAGGCGCTGACCGTGAGGCCGACCTTCAGCACGAGGTAGAGCGACGAGGCGCCGAACACCATGCCGAGGATGGCCCCGGTGACGACCGCGCGCAGGGTGAATTCAGGAATCTTGGCCGAGGCCGGGATGAACGGCTCGAATTTCGGGGAAGGATCGGAAGACATCGCGTGGTGTTTCGGCGAGGCTAGGGAGCCTTATGACACCAGCGCAACCCTGATAAACCGTCAGCGCTTGCGCGCTTTGGCCCGGGCATCGCGCGCCGCGATTCGTTCCTTGATCAGCCAGTAAAGCATCTCCATGCGCGGCACCGGCACGCCCACCGACTTGGCGCGGCGGACCGGCTCGCCCCAGATCTCCTCGATCTCCACGTCGCGCCCTTCCTCGAAGTCGATCAGGCTCGACGGCCGGTAATCGCCCATCTTGGCCGTACGTTCAAACTGCAGGTCGATGAACGAACGTGGAATCTCGTGGCCGAACTTCGCCGCCGCCTCGACGATCTCCTCCATCAGGCGGCGGGCGAGCAGGCGCATGCCCTCGTCGGCGAGCAGCACGTCGGTGGTCACCCCGCCCGTGATGATGGCCAGCCCGTTGAACGGCACGTTCCAGACCAGCTTGTGCCAGCGCTGCGTCTCCAGGTTGTCCAAGGCGGTGCACTTCACCCCGGCGCGGCGCCAGAGCGCAGCGATCGCACTGGTGCGCTCACCGGCTGGTTTGCCGAACTTGCCGATGGTCATGAGACCTGGGAAGGAACAGTGGACAACACCCGGCGCCGTGCGCATGCAGCCGATGTAGCAGATCGCGCCGATCACCCGGCCGGGTCCGGTGATCTCCGCCACCGGCTCCTCCACGCCCAGACCGTTCTGCAGGGTCATCACGACGGTTTCGGGCCCGAGGAGCGGCGGCAAAATGGCTTTCAGCGACACATTGGCCGTCGCCTTGGTCGCCAGAATGACCAGATCGCACGGACCGATCTCGGCTGGCGAGCCATACACCTGGATCTTGCGCAGGTTGATCCGCTCGGTGGGGGTCTTGATCTTCAACCCCCGGGCGGTGAGCGCGGCGCGGCCACTCCGGCCCAGAAAATGCACGTCCTCACCCGCCTTCACCAACCGTGCTCCGTAGTAGCAACCCAGGGCACCGGTGCCGATGATCGCGATGCGGGGTTTGTCGGGAAATGAGGTGCTCACAACACCTCTGTCGTCACAAAGTTAGGGCAAAAATACAACCTCTCAGTCACGACAACCCATGGCTTGGATCGTGCTTTCTTCACAGCCGCGATTCAGGCGATGGTAAACGCCGTCACCCCCACGCCCCTTGGGGCGCACACTCCCCCAGCCTGCCCGCCCCTTGGCGCACTCCGCCTCCGGGCCACAGCTGGTTCCCAGCGAGAATGTCCTTTTCAGAGGCATGACCCACCACGGCAGACCTATTGCCCCCAAGGCATTACGTAATATTGCCGCTTCGCTCCACAGCCCTAGCCACCCGTGGCCACACTCAAGGCCGCAGATTGGAGGGAGCAGGACATTCGTCCGCCGCTTGTTCTCCTCAGGCTGTTCACAAATTTCAGTTGGCGGTTCACTCCGAGTGTAATTGCACGTCGGCTGACAAGTTATTCACAGCCCTTCCCGGCACTTAAAGTGGCATGTTATCCGTCAACCGGACTTCATCCACCCAGTAGGAAATCGCCATGAGGCAGTGCCCGGACGCGACCTCGCGGATTGGCTCCATCGTCCGCGGATCCACGACCGAAATATAGATGACCCGCAGCCGGCGCTTGGCCGCAATGATGTGCGTGGCTTCGGCGACCAGCCGGTCGGCGCTTTTTACCCCGGACTCGACCATTTCCTTGGCTTTGCGCAGGGCCTTCACCACTGCGAGCGCCTCCTCCCGTTGCGAAGGGGTGAGGTAATTGTTGCGCGCGCTCACCGTCATGCCGTCGGCATCCCGCACCGCCGGGCCGGTCACAATCTGGAAGGGCAGGAGCAGGTCGGCCGCGACCTTCCGGAGCACCGCCACCTGCTGCACATCCTTCTCACCCAGCACCAGGACGTCGGGTTGCACGATATTGAACAGCTTCAACCAGCAGGTGAGCGTGCCGCGAAAGAGCACCGGCCGCGCCACCCCGCAGAGCGGCTTGCTCACGGCCTCCTCCAGCACCAGTGACGAAAATCCCTTGGGAAACATCTCCTCAACGGTCGGGGTGAACAGGACCTCCGCGCCCTCCTTCTCCGCCAGCATGACGTCCGCGGCGGGTGTCCGCGGATATTTTCCGAGGTCCTCGCTGGGACCGAACTGCAACGGGTTCACAAAGGCCGAGACCACGACCGCCGCACCGCCCTCCCGCCCCAGCCGGATCAGGCTGGCATGGCCCGCGTGCAGTGCGCCGAGCGTCGGCACGAAGGCAATCCGGCGGTCCGCCGCGCGCAATGCCTTCGCGGCTTCGCGCATGGCTGTGATGGTTTCAATCTTTTGCATGGGCGGAACGCGCTTGAACTAACCCCAACCCCTTAGCTTTATCAAGCTTCGCATTGGCTCGGCCGCAGTGAGCAGCCAGTAGCGAGTAGTGAGCATGACGAACAAAGTGCCGTTGAACGCTTCATGTTTGGCGGTGCCGATCAAAACGAAAACATTCGTACTCGCCTCCTAGTCGCTACTCACTACCCGCTACTCGCTACTTTGCATCCCATGATCCGCCTCAACGAGAATTACACTTCGCCGCAGCTGCGCTGAGGACGAACCCGTCATAGCCTTGGCGACGGCGGGCTCACACGCGATTCCACCCTCCCATGATCAGAATTAACGAAAATTACACGAAGCTGAAGGCTTCCTACCTCTTCGCCGACATCGCCAAGCGCGTGAACGCCTATGTCGCCGCCCACCCGGACCAGCCCGTCATCCGCCTCGGCATCGGCGACGTCACCGAGCCGCTCCCGCCCGTCTGCGTCGAGGCCCTCCATGCCGCCACTGACGAGATGGCCAGCCGCGCCACCTTCAAGGGCTATGGTCCCGAGCAGGGCTACGCTTTCCTCCGCGACGCCATCGCGCAGCACGACTACGCGGCCCGGGGCTGCAAGATCGAGCCCGACGAAATCTTCATCTCCGACGGGTCCAAGTGCGACTGCGGCAACATCCAGGAGATCTTCTCCACCGCTGTCCGCCTGGCCATTCCCGACCCCGTCTACCCGGTCTACGTCGACACCAACGTCATGGCCGGCCGCACCGGACCCAACCTCGACGGCCGCTATCAAGGCATCACCTACCTCGATTGCACGCCCGCCAATGGCTATGTCCCCGCCGTCCCCGGCGTCGCCACCGACTTGATCTACCTGTGTTTCCCCAACAACCCCACCGGGGCTGTTGCCACCAAGGCCCAGCTCGCCGCCTGGGTCGCCTACGCCAAGGCCAACCAGGCCGTCATCCTTTTCGACTCCGCCTACGAGGCCTACATCCGCAACCCCGACATCCCGCACTCGATCTACGAGATCGAGGGCGCGCGCGACGTCGCCATCGAGTTCCGCAGCTTCTCCAAGACCGCCGGCTTCACCGGCACGCGTTGCGCCTACACCGTCGTCCCCAAGTCACTCATGGCCTACGACGCAGCCGGGAAGGCCCACGCGGTCCATGCGCTCTGGAACCGCCGGCACACGACGAAGTTCAACGGCGTCGCGTATCCGATCCAGAAGGCCGCCGCCGCCATCTACACCGAGGCCGGCCAGCAGCAGACGCGCGACCTCATCGACTTCTACCTGGCCAACGCCAAGCTCATCCGCGAAGCGATGACGAAGCTCGGCTTCACCTGCATCGGCGGCGACAACGCGCCCTACATCTGGGTGAACACCGGCCGCGACTCCTGGGAATTCTTCGACTTGCTCCTGCACAAG
>JANMTJ010000446.1:0-19276 GCA_031390295.1 Oleiharenicola sp. | reverse complement strand
GGCACGGCCTTCTGGGGCCACCCGCTCAACTTCACCCACCTCGGCTATCTCTACACCTTCGGCCTGCTCGCCTACCTGTTCGGCGCCATGCTTTTTCAACGTCTCCGCGGCAGCTTCGCCGACGTGTTGTAAGGTTAAGGAGCAAGGGATAGGAAAATCTTGAACTGGTGACCCGGTCACTATTCTGCGCCTCAGAATGAAATTCATCGTGCGTAGGCCGGCCCCGGCCTCGCCCTTCCCTCCGGGCGTTGAAAGTTGCAGGCTGGTGCTGAGAGTTATCAGACCACTGCCCACCATTCACCGCCGGCAGTCTTACCGCTCACCGTTTCGACTTCCGCAAACCTGCAGTGTGCTACTCCGGGGTGAAATCCAACCGCGCCACCCTGGTTGCCGGCATGATCCTGCGATCAGCTGTAACACGAGTATGGCGGATCGTATGCGATGTAACAAAGCCCTTGAGTAATAGCGTTTTCTCTCTCCAATCATCTCGGAATTCACGCCATGCTGTCGCCACGCGCATTCATCAGCGGAATCACCGGACAGGTCGCTCCTATCTCACGGAACTTCTGTTGGAGAAGAGCTGCGCGGCGATTATTCGAAAGCCAGGCAACACCTGGCCGGGAGCCCAGGACCCGGATGAAGGCCCTGGCTGAACTATTGGTCGGTGCGGCGATCCCGCTCGCCTCTTCCTATGCTCCTTCCGCCGCCCCTCCGCCTGCTGGTTGACCTCACCCGGCTGCAGTCTGCCGGCACCGGTGGCGGAATCCGGCCGGCTTTGCTGGAAATGCTGCGCTGGCTTGCTGGTCCCGCCCGGGGCGAACTGCAATTCGTCTACGTGGTGCAGCCGGGTGCCGGGGTCGAGGCCCGGGCGCTGGCCGGACCTCTCGACACGATCGTGGAAGCAGCGAAAATCCCCCGCGACCTGGCCGCGCAGCATGCTTGCGACGCGGTCTTCTGTCCGTTTGGGATCACCGATTGCGCCTGCCCCGGGATTCCGACCGTAACGCTGGTGGTGGACCTCCTTCATCGCGATTTCCCCGCCAGCTTGCCGGAGCCGGACCGCATCTACCGGGAGCAGGAATTCGCCGCGGCCTTGATCGCCTCCGACTGGTTTCAGGTAATCTCGGACTTCACCGGTGAGCGGCTCCAGGCGTGCTATGCGGTGCCCCCGGGGCGCATTTTCCGCACCCACCTGGCGGTGCACTCGCGCCTGACGCCGGTGCCGGAGGCGGCCGCAGACGGACGCCCCTTCTTTTTTTATCCGGCGAATTTTTGGGCGCACAAGAATCACGAGACGCTTTTCGTGGCCTATGCCCTCTACCGACACGCGGCGGGCGGGGCCGCCTGGCCCTTGGTGCTGACCGGGCACCAGGACACCGGCTGGCACCGGCTGCGCGTGGTGCTGCATGCACTCGGGCTCGAGGCGCACGTCACCTACGCCGGCTACGTGGCCGACGACAAGCTCACAGACTGTTATCGCACGGCCGGCGCGCTGGTCTTTCCGTCACTGCACGAGGGTTTCGGCATTCCTCTGGTTGAAGCCATGGCGTTCGGCACGCCGATCATCGCGAGTGATGCCACGGCGATTCCCGAAGTCACCGGCTCCGCAGCGCTGCTAGTGGACGCCCGGCGGCCGGAAGACCTCGCCGCCGGCTTGCTGCGCCTGTCCGCGGATCCTGCGCTCCGTCGTGAACTCGTCGCCTTGGGGCGGACGCGTCTGGCCGGATTTTCTATCGCCACGGAATTCGGCCGGTTGCGGGAGATGCTCGGCCGCGCCGCGCAAGGGCCGGCGCGCTGGCGAAATTGCGGCTACTACGCCATCGACGGACTGACGGATCCGGTGGCGATTTTCGCCCTGCCGGCAGCGCGCGAGGAAATCACCCTCACCCTGGCTCTAAGGCCCTTGCCGGCCCTTCGCACCGTCCACCTGTTCTGCGGAGTGGAACCCGTCGCCCAACGGGTGGTGCCTGCGAATCAGCCTCACCAGTTGGTGGTGCGCTTCATGCCCGGAGTGCGTACGATCACGCTGCGGGTGCCTGACGCCCAATCCCTCAGTCCCACAGACCCGCGGACGCATGGTGTCTTGGTGGAGTCGTTGCGGGTGCAAACCAGCGATGGTCGCTGGCATGATTTGCTCACTGCCAATCCCGCATGAAAATCGGCTTCGACCTGGCCCAAGCCGCTTCCACCCCCGCCGGTTGCGGGTGGTATACCCGGTCACTCCTGCAGGCGATGGCCGACCAGCCAGGAAACTGGGAATTCCTTGCCTACCGACACTTCGGCCACTGGCTCAATCCACCGGCTACGCTGGCACCCCTCCCCGCTTCGCCGCGAGTGCACGACCCCCAAGCTGGCCTCCCACCGGCCAGCCTCGCCACGGAGTGGGCGCGGGCGCGGGCGACGGAGGAGTTTCCCGGGCGGCCCGATTTGGTGCACTCGACGAGTTTTCAAGCTCCGCGGACCGGCCACGCCCGGTTGGTCGTGACCGTTTTCGACCTCAGCTTCTGGGCCGTGCCGGATTTCACTACCAATGGTATCCGGCTCGATTGCCAGCGCGGGATCTTGGATGCCCTGGGTCATGCCGCCGGCCTGATTTTCATTTCCGAACACGCCCGCCAGGAATTCCACCGCTTCCTGCCCCGATTCCGGCGCCGGTCGGAAATTGTCACCATCGTCACCCCGCTCGCGTCCCGCTGGCCGATCGTGGCCAAGCCGGCGGAAGGGATCGGCCACTACTGGTTGTTCGTGGGCTCGCAAGAGCCGCGGAAAAATCTTTCCGGGCTGCTGGATGCTTACGAAGCCTATGCGCACGGGCACCCACATCCCCTGCCCTTGTGGCTGGCGGGCGGAGCGGGGTGGAAAAACGAGTCATGGCAAACGCGCCTGGCCGCGCTGGAGGGGCGCGGGCTGGTGCGCCGCCTCGGCTATGTGCCCGATCACGAACTGCCCGCCCTGTACCGCCAGGCTGCCGGCCTCATTTTCCCCAGCTGGTACGAAGGGTTTGGACTGCCGGTGTTGGAAGCCATGAGCCAAGGATGCCCGGTGATCTGTTCAAACCGGTCGAGCCTCCCGGAGACCGGTGGGGATGCCCCGCTCTACATTGACCCGGCGCAACCCGCGGAAATCCACGCGGCGATGCGACAGCTGGAAGAGCAGGCGGCGCAGTGGCGGGAATGTGCCCGGCGCGGGCTGGCGCAAGCGGAAGGATTTTCCTGGGTGGCCACCGCGAAACAAACGCTGGCATTTTACGAACGGATTCTATCCGCTGTTTGAATCCGCCATGTTGTCCGAGACCGTCATCGCCCTGCGCCATCTGCACAAGGCGTACCGTATCTGGGAGAATTCCACGGTCCGTCTGCAGGCCTGTGGCTGGCGTCTGCTCGGCCAGCCGCAACGGGCGGCCGCGCTCTACCGCGATTTCTCCGCCCTGGCGGACATCAACCTCGAAGTCACCCGCGGACAAAGCCTCGGCATCATCGGCCTCAATGGGTCGGGCAAATCCACGCTGCTCCAAATCATCGCGGGCACCCTCCAGCCCACCAGCGGCGAGGTACAGGTGCGGGGCCGCGTGGCCGCCCTGCTGGAGCTGGGCGCGGGATTCAATCCCGAGTTCACCGGCCGCGAGAACGTCTACCTCAACGCCACCGTGCTCGGTTTGTCCAAGCCAGAGATCGACCGCCGGTTCGCCGCCATCGCCGATTTCGCCGACATCGGCGACTTCATCGAGCAACCGGTCAAGACCTACTCGAGTGGCATGTATGTCCGGCTGGCGTTCGCCGTGCTTTCTCAAATTGAGCCGGAAATCCTGATCATCGACGAAGCGCTGGCCGTGGGCGATTTTCTCTTCCAGCAAAAATGCTATGATACTATCCGCGGATTCCGCCGCCGGGGCTGCACGTTTCTCTTTGCCTCCCATGGGATGGGCCCGGTGCTTGAACTTTGTGATCGGGCCATAGTGCTCGATCGCGGCCGAATTTTATTCGATGGCCAGCCGGCCCAGGCCATGGCGCTCTATGAGGAGAACTCCGTTCGCAGTCGATACAGCCGGCCGGCCGGACAATCCGCGGCCGGCATCGCCCCGCCCGCAATCGATAGATACGGAGGCGCGGACAATGCACGGCCGCCAGCCTATCACTTGGAATCCAACCTCAACCGGCAGGCGCTCCAGGGGCAACCAGGGGCGATCTATGCCCCGGATGTCGATTTGCTGTTTGTTCGCTTCCTCAACGAAGATTTCGCCGAGGCCGACCTGTTCAGGAACGGGGAGGACATGATCATTTCAGTGGGCATCCGCTCCCGGCGCGCCCTGCCTCAACCGCACATCGGTTTCAAAGTCTGCGATAACCTCGGCCGGGTTATTTTTGAAACCAGCTCCTTATGCATGCGCCAAACACCAGGACCACTCAAGGCCGGTGAAATTCTCGCGGGAAATTTTCGTTTTAAAATTACCCTGCACGAAGGGGAATACAGTGTGGTGGTGGGTTTTGCCGAAGGTTCCGTGGGCGACCGGGACTACAATGAAGCCTTGATTTACCTGCATCAGGTAAGGAGCTTCACGGTGATTCGGGCGGCGGCGGACATTGTCTGGGAGGGCATCTGCCATCTCTATCCCTGTTTTGGCTGGAGCATCATTGATCGCCAGTAAAGCGCATGATCGAACGCATTCTTCAGTTCCAGCAGGAGTCGGATTACGATTTTCGCACCAGCGCCAATCCAGCGGACCAACCCGCACACCTGTTCCCCGACTGGGTGCCCTATTACCGGATGAAAGCGGCCATCGCCCGGGCGCTGCAGCCCAAGACCATCCTGGAAATCGGTGTGCGTTGCGGTTACTCGGGGGCCGCCTTGCTGCACGGCTGCCCCACGGCCCACTACACCGGCATCGACCTTGATACCGACGGCCGCGTTGGCCCAAAGGGTGCGCTGGACTGGGCCCGTCGCATCCTGCCAGCCGGCCGGCATGAACTCCTTGTCGCCGACACCCGGAGCATGCACCGGCTTCCCGGGGGGATATACGATCTCATCCGCGTGGACGGGCAGCAGGACGGTGACGGAACTTATCATGACCTGGAATTGGCGATTTGCCAAGGTCGTCATGTCCTGGTTGATGGCTGCTTGTGGACGGCGCATAATTTTCGCGCCGCCGGCGAAGTGCTGCGGCAGCATAAGGATTTGATTGACTACTGGGCGGTCATCCCCGGCTGCGCCGGCGAGCTTTTGATCAAGATTCGCGAATCCAGCCTGGGCGCAGTCTGCCCTCCCGCGGGCGCCCCGGCGAGCACTGTGATCCGCGCGGCTTACGATACTCGCTATTACCTCAGTGACTGTGGCGGCTGGGAATCCTTCGGCGAAACTCGCAGCCGCGATTTGTCTGATCCCCGTCTTCGCTGTGTCTTTGATCTCGCGATGATGCGCCAGCCGCAGCGGGTGCTCGACCTTGGCTGCGGCCGCGGTGAGATCGCCTATCAAGCCGCCGCCCAGGGCTGCGAGGTTGTGGCCGTCGACTACTCGCCCGCCGCGATTGAGATCGCCCGATCCACCCTCGCCGACGCCCCCCTGGGCATCAAAGACCGCGTCACCCTGCTTTGTGAAGACGCTTCCAGGATTGAACTGCCAACCCCGGTGGATGTTGCCGTGGCCGGTGATCTGGTTGAACACATGGCGCCAGCCGAGCTTGAGCGATTGTATGCCACCGTCGCCCGGCAGCTCGCTCCGGAGGGCTTGTTCGTAATTCACACCTTTCCCAACAAATGGTACTACGACTATGATTTTCCCCGGCGTCGACGCATCGCGCTTTCCGTTGGGGCCTATCTGCCCGCCAACCCGCGTTCCCGCTACGAGCGGCTCATGCACATCAACGAGCAGTCGCCCCGGGTGCTCCGCCGGCAGTTGTTGAGGCACTTTCCCCATGTCTTGCTTTGGTTTGGCTCGTCTGCTGATCCGGCCGGCAGCCTCGGGCGGCAGTGCTCACCCCGCTGGCTTGCCGCCCAGCAGGATCTGTTCGCCCTCGCTTCGTCGACCCCCATCGACCCGACGAAAGTAAGGTCGCTCTTTGCCAGCGGCCGGCTGCAGGCGGCCGACCTCGCAAAGATCAGCCTGATATCAGCGCCCACCCAGCTTGAAGTCGGGCACGGAGGCCGTGGGCACATTGCCGTCACCCTGCGCAACGGGTCGGCCCGGGCACTGGGCAGTTACCGGCCTTGGCCGATACATTTCGCCTACCACTGGCTCAAAGCTCCAACCCGCGAGGTCGCAATTTTCGACGGCCAGCGAAGCCTGCTCGTGCCCAGTTGCTCCCGGCACTCATCGCGGGAATACTCCCCAGGTTTCATCGCGCCACTTGAACGCGGTGACTATATTCTGCAGATGACGCTCGTTCAAGAAGGCGTCTGCTGGTTCAATGAGCACCAGGTCGATGCGGCAATCGAGATTTCTGTAAAGGTGGTTTGATGCCACGGTCACTCTCCCGCCAACCGGCAAATCAACGAAATTCTCCCTGTCCCGGACGGTTTTGACGGTTATAGCTTGGTTCTAAGATTGTGTTCCATCTGTCCCATTATATAAACACAAAACGGACTTTCGCCACGAAAGTCCCTGCGTCGCGGTTTGCGTTTCGCGACTCTTCCGCCAGCTTTTCGCCTTCCAGATTTTTAAGCAGATTCCTCCCCTCCACCCTTGAGCCAAATGTCCGCCAACCCGCCGCAAGACATTGAAGTATTAATGGAGCGCATCCGCAAGGAAGTCGCCCGCCGCCGCACGGCGCCCCCCCCTGGATCCGCGACCGAGCCAGCCCGGATATACTCGCCCGGAACCCTGCTGAATTTTGACCCTAAGGGCAACGCCGGTTCCTACACCTGCTCGGGCTGGTCCTATGCAGAAGCCGGGTTCAGGTGGACGGACGGCCCCGTCGCCGAGATCCTGCTGGTCTTCGCGAAACCGCCCGGCGATCTTGTTCTTTCGTTCACCGTTCACCCACTCGTGGGGGGCGAAATCGAGGCCCAACAAGTATCGGCCTCATGGAACGACGTGCCGGTAGGCGAGTGGAGCATTCGGGAGGCCAAGAGCTACCATACGATAATATTCTCCCATGTTTCCGCCCGCACCCCGAGCGCCTTGCTGAAATTTTATCTGCCTCTCTCGTTTTCCCCCCTGTCAAAGAATCTCGGCGGCGACCCGCGCCGGCTTGGTCTTGCTTTCCATGAACTAGTCCTCCGACCCGCTCGCGAGCTTGGCCTTTGATCGCATGAGCACGCCAGATTCAACCTCACCCGTATTGCAGAAGGCTGCCCCCGTCCCGTTGGGTCAATTGAGCGTACCCGCAGAGACATTCCCTGGTTTCGCTCTGCCTGAAGCGGTCCTGCATTCGATTCCCCTGCCCGCCGAATTCGCCGAATTTGTGCGATTGGCCATCACGGAAAACCAGGTCAAGACCATCCTTCCCGTTTTTTTCAACCCGCTTTTCCGGCGCCAAGGAGTGCTCAACAAGCACACGATCCATGCGTTGGAGAGCGTTGGGCAATCCCTGGCCCACCTCGCCCGGGAAATCGAGGGTCGCGACCGGATTTTGGAACAGTTGACCAGCCATCTAAACGCCTATCGCGAGCATGCGCACCGGGAGCATCTCGGGTTGGTGCACTTTGCCGGGCAACTGGCCTCGCAGGTTGGCGAGGTGGCCGGAAACTTGCGGGCGAGGCTCGATCGCGAAGCGACGGAAGCTCGCTTGCGCACCGACACGATGCTTGCGATCACTCGCTCCGCCGAAAGACGGTTGGGCGACCAGCAGGCCGCCCTCGCCGAGATCAACCACCGGATTGAAGCGACCGGTCTCGCCGCCGAACAGCGCGAGGCGCTGTTGCGCGAACAAACCGTCAAGCTGGCCGTCGCGCACGAGCGTACGAGCGACCAGCTTGACCAGCTCCGCCGGCAATCCGAGGAAATGCTGACGCACACCCAGGCGTCTGCCGCCAGACTGGCCGAGGTGCAGACTTTGGCGGCAGCGGCCACCGAACAAGTGCGACGGGACGCCCAGAATTTGATTGCCGACCTGGCCACGCGGACCGGCACGCAATTGGCCGAGCAACGCGAGTCCCTGCTTCGCGTACAGACCGAACACACTGCTCCAGCGTTCCTGGCGATGGAGGAACGATTGACCCGGATTGAAGCGCGGCTGGCGGAACAGGCTGCCGGCGAGATTCGGGCCGAGGTGCTCCTTTCTGCTGCCCGGGCCACCGGCCAGGCCCAGGAGGTGCTCACCTCCGAGTTGCAGACCTTGCGCACAGACCTTTGCGCGCTGGCTGAAATGGTCGCCATCCTCGGCAAACGGCAGGAGTCCACGGAGGCTTCATTGGGCGGAACCAAGGCAGCGATCGATACCTTGCTGCCCGCACTGCAAACCCAGATGGCGCACCTGGGCACCACCACGCCCAAGTCCCGGCGGCAGGCCGCCGCCGCTGAGGTGCTGGCAACAATCAAGTCCGCCCAACTGGCCGAGTCGGACGGTCTATACGCCGCCGTCGAAGCCCGGTTCCGAGGTTCCCGGGCACTGATCCGTGAGCGCCAGACCAAATATCTGCCGGTCATTGAAGAAGCGCGCAGGCGCGTTGGTCTGTTTCCGCCCCTGCCACAAGACTCGCGCAGCGTCCGAATGCTTGAACAAGTACGGGCCGGCAGCGGGGTGCTGGATCTCGGCTGCGGTCGCGGCGAATGGCTCGAGCTGCTCAAGGAGCATGGCATACCGGGCCTGGGCGTGGATCGGAATCGGTTTTTTCTGGACTATTGCCGTGAGCGGAATTGCGCCGTGGCTGATGCCGATATCATGGCGTTCCTCCGGAACACCCCTGACGAGTCCGTGGCGGTGGTCACAAGTTTCCAGGTGATCGAGCATCTCCCGATCCCCGTCTTTCAAGAGATGGCGCACCAGGTTCTCCGCATTCTTCGCCGCGGGGGCACCGCTATTTTCGAGACCCCCAATCCCGGAAATGTACTGACCGCGGGCTTGAACTTCCTGCTTGATCCCACCCATCTCCGCCCGGTGCATCCCGAATTCGCGCGACTCATCCTGGAAACCAGCGGCTTTTCGGCCGTGCAGCTCCAGTTCGCGAGCCCATACGACGAAACCCACCGGGTGGGCCGCCCGGAAGATCCCTTGGCGCAGCGATTCAACGAATATTTCTACGGTCCGCAGGACTATGCCGTGATTGGGGTCAAACCATGAGCGAAGCCATGCACGGGCAGGCGCTTGCAATCGTCATTCCCTGGTTCGGGCGAGAATTGAGAGGCGGCGCGGAACTGCAGGCCTGGAATCTTGCCACGCGTCTGACCGCGAGGAAATATGCGGTGGAGGTCTTGACCACTTGTTGCGGCTCGTTCCAGGAAGACTGGTCCAGCAATCGCCATCCGGCGGGCCTGACGGTCGAACCAGAGGGATTCACGGTGAGACGTTTCCCGGTGGAAACCCGGGATCGGGCGGCATTTGACCGGGTGTGCGGACACCTGCTCGGGCTGGACCGGCGCTCCTTGAAACCTGGCGTGAGTCCGGTCTCCTTGGAGGATGAGCGGATCTTCTGCGAGCAATTGATCCGCTGTCCCGCCCTGCTCACCTACCTGGAGGCAGAGGGCCGCCATTATTCTGCCTTCATTTTCCTGCCTTACCTCTACGGCCCGATTCTCGACGGGCTGCCGTTGGTCGCATCTCGCGCTTTCCTCCAGCCTTGCCTGCATGATGAGGCCTATGCCTATCTTCACTCGGTCCAGCGTGTGATGTATGCCGCGCGGGGGTTGCTCTGGTTGAGCCAGGGAGAATATGAGTTTGGGGTGCGCCTCTTTGGACCGTCCATCCACGCCAAATCGGTCGTCGGCATGGCAGGGGTGGAGCCCCTGGCCAATTCGATGTCGCCGCACACCCCGCCGGTGCATCACCCCCATGATTTGAAACCCTTCGTCCTGCTCTTGGGCAGGAAAGATCCGGGCAAGGGCACCCTTCTGGCGGTGGAGGCCTTTCAGGCCCATCACCGTCAGACTGGATCACGCTTGCAACTGGTCATCGCCGGCCCGGGCGAGCTGGCGCTGGCCGACCCGGAAAACCATATTCATGATCTGGGCCTGGTTTCGGAAGCAGAGCGGGGATGGTTGCTTCAGCACGCCACCGCGTTGCTGCAGCCCAGCCCCAATGAGAGCTTCTCCCGGGTAATGTTTGAGGCCTGGCAGTCTGAAAAACCCGTGATCGTGCGCCGCTCGTGCCTTGCCACCTCCTGCGCGGTTGAAACCTGTCAAGGGGGTTGGGTCGCGGAAACCACCCAGGAATGGACCGCGCGGCTGGCTCAGTTGGCGTTGTTGTCCAAAGACGAGCTTGATGCGGTTGGCCGCCGGGGTGCCGCTTATGCCGCCAGGACCGCTGATTGGGAGAAGGTCATGGACCGATACGACGATGCCTTGCGCCCTTTCGCCAACCACGCAGAGACGATGATTCGCGTCCAATGCGCCCTTTCGGCCCGCAAGCCCCAACGGGTGCGCTTGCTCGTCGGGAATTCTGAAGCCGGCGCCTGGGATCTCGCGCCGGGCCAGGTGTGCGCAACTGGCTGGCTGGAACAAAGCCTGGCGGACCCGGACCCGATCCTCCGTTTTGAAAGCGATCAACCTGCCGGTAATCATCACCCTGGTCCTCCCCTCATGGAGTTCTCCCTGTCGCACCTGGCGGTTGAAGCTGACGGGGCGACCGTTGCCGGACTGAGTTTTGCCCGCGGATGGGGTCGAAGCGAGGGTGGACCCGGGACCCCCGGACCGCGTTGGGCCACCCGCTCAGCCGAAGTAGCTGTTCAGTTCCATCCCGCGCCTGGTGGCCAGCCGGCGATTCATCAAGTTCTGTCGAATCTTGCTTATGGCGACGCTATTGGCAATCACGCCATCTGGATCAGAGATAAACTGCAAGCCATGGGGTTTGTTTCGGAGATTTTTGCCCGACATATTGCCCCTGAAATGGTCGACCAGGCTTATTGCCTTTCCCGTCCCGAATCGCTGCCCTCCAATTCTGTTCTCCTTTATCACCATTCGATCGGAACGGAAATCACGCCATGGGTGTGCCGGCACCATGGAGCCAAAGCGCTCATCTACCATAACATAACCCCGGCCGGGTTCTTTGAGCCCTACCGGCCCGATTTTGCCGAGATTTGCCGGCACGGCCGGACGGAATTGCCGTCTCTTGCGTCCCATTTTCCGGTTAGCGCGGGCGATTCGCGTTTCAACGCCAGCGAGCTCGCCGCGTGTGGTTTCAATGACCCGGAAGTGCTGCCCCTTTGCATCGACCCGCTGCATTGGGCCTCTCCGCCTGACGAGCGCGTCATGACGGAGTTGCAGGATGGCCGTACTAATATTTTGTTTGTCGGTCGCATCGTGCCCAACAAACGTCACGAAGAGCTCATCTACACCTTCAAATTCTGGCTGGAAGACGATCCGGCGGCGCGCCTTTTCCTGGTCGGAACCGCCGAAGTTTCCTCGTTTTACCTCGAATGCCTGCAGGAGCTGTCCCGCCGGTTGCGGGTGGACCATGCCGTCCATTTTGTCGGGCGCGTGACCGATGCCGAACTCCATGCGTATTATCGCTGTGCCTCGATGTTCTGGTGTCTGAGCGAACACGAGGGTTTTTGCGTGCCTTTGGTCGAAGCCATGTGGTTTGACGTGCCGGTGATTGCTTTTGACGCCACCGCGGTGGGAGAAACCATGGACGGGGCCGGTTTGCTCATCACCGACAAATCGCGTTGCGATCTTCTGGCGGCAGACTTGTTCCGCCAGGTCAACGACCGGACTAGGCGCGCAGCGCTCATCGCCTCCCAGCGCGCCCGCCGGGCCGGTTTCCTGCCTGGCAATGTCGAACCGTATCTCAAGCAGTTTATCGAAAAGATCATATTATGACCGGACCAACGACCCTGAGGAAAAACCGTCCCCGCGTGGCGTTTGTCGTCCAACGCTGCGGCGGGGAGGTGAATGGGGGTGCGGAAGCGCTCTGTCTGCTCATCGCGCAACGGATGGCCCAGTGGTGGGACACCGAGATTCTCACCACCTGCGCATTGGATTACGTGACCTGGAGAAACCATTTCCCCGCTGGCGATGAAATATGCGGCCAGACGATGATTCGGCGTTTCGAGGTGGCGGAGGAACGAGACCAGGCTGCGTTCAACCGGCTTTCCGCTCAGCTGCATGCCCGGCAGCGGCTTTGCTCCATGGCCGAACAACATGAATGGATGCGGGCGCAAGGACCGCACTCCCCCGCGCTGAGTCGCTACATCAGGGAAAACCGCCACCACTATGATACCTTCATCTTTTTTGGGTATCTCTACGCCACCACTTTCGTCAACTTGCCCCTGGTCGCTGACCAGGCGTGGCTTGTCCCCTGCGCGCATGACGAATGGCCGCTCAATTTCTCCATGTTCGATCGCCTCTTTGCCCAGCCCCGGGGGATTATCTTCAACACCGCACCCGAGCGTGATTTTGTCGAAGAGCGCTTTGCTCACTTGCAGCTCGATGGACCCGTTGCCGGTGTTGGCATTGAACCGCCCCCGGATGTTCGCCCCAAGCGGTTCCGCGAAAAGTATGACCTCACCAGGCCCTTTCTCCTTTATTGCGGCCGGGTCGATCCCTCCAAGGGCTGTGCCGAAATGTTTGCCGCCTTCCTGGACTGGGGGAAAGCACGGTCGCTGCCCCACCAGCTGGTTTTGCTCGGCAAGGCAGTGATGCCCGTCCCCAACCATCCCGATATCATTTCCCTCGGGTTTGTGTCCGAAGCCGACAAGTGGGATGCGCTGGCGGCATGTGATTGGCTGCTGATGCCCTCTCAGTATGAAAGCCTGTCCATGGTCCTGTTGGAAACATGGGCCGTCGGCCGGCCGGCACTGGTAAATGCCCGCTGCCCCGTGCTGCAGGATCATTGCGCCCGCAGCCAAGGCGGCTACGCCTTCAGCGATTGGGAAGAGGCCCGGATCGTTATCGATACCTGCACTAGCGCCGACACCGAGCGCTTGGGCGGCAACGGCCGAGCCTATGTGCTTGAAAACTACAGCTGGGACGAGGTTCTCGCCCAGTACCAGCAACTGAGCCGGATCGAGCCCGCTCCCCCAGCCAGCCGAATACTGGAGGAGCAACCTCAACCAGCCATCCGTCCGGCCAGCCTTTAATCCCTTTCTGGATGAGGGACCCGGGAGTGAAGGAGTGCTGGAAATACCTTTCGCCTGAAACCCATGGTGAAAAATGTGCTCCTGCGTTTGATCATGCTCTGGCCCGGGGGGTCGGTCGCTTTGGGTGTGTTTGCCTTGTGGGGATGCCTGCAACTGATTCTACTGGTCCTGCGTGAACCTCGTTATCAGCTCTCTCGCGATATTGCTTGGTCTGCAATTTTCGGGATTCGGCCTCAGCCGTTTGGTTTTTAGATTTTCACCGGAAAAGGTTGTCTGCTTCAGTCCGGTGTTTGGTCTCAGTTACCTGATGACCGCCTCATGGTGGGCCTACCGCCTGGGCTTTCGCTTGGATTGGGTCACGGTATCCGTACTTTTGGTGCCGGCCCTTGCCTTGAGTGCCTTCGTCCTGTTCTCAGAAAAGTTTGGCGGGAGGAAGCAGCTTGCTTGCCTGGGACGCCAATGGGCGGTTTTCGGTGTGCTCTGGCTGCTCGCTCTTGTCATTTCGGCCCTGCCGCTGTTATGGCACCAAGGCACCCTCATCTTGACTTTCGGTAATAATGACGTTGCCCACCACTCCGCGATCAGCCGGTTTCTCATGGAACAAGGCCGGGACCACCTCACCGGGTTTGCCGCGCAATATCCTCACGCCTTTGTCTGGTATGCCGACAATACTTTTTTCGGCTACTATTCTTTTGTCGCCAATGTGGCCGCCCTGAGTGGCCAACAGCCTCACGCCGTGGTGAGCGCCGTGCTTTGCTGCATTACCGCCCTGAACACCGGGCCTGTCTTTCTGCTGGCTCGCCGGGCGTTGCGTATGGAAAGGCGCTGGGCTTTGCTTTGGTCGGTGCTGGGAGTTGCCAACGCCCTCACTTTATTCATCTTGTACCACGGATTCGGCGGTCAGGTTTTTGGCGCTTATTTCGGTTTTTCGCTGCTTTGCTTGCTGGTGGGCAAGCAGGACCCGGACTGGAAATCATCCGGAGCCCTGAGCCATGCCGCCGTGATCGGAGTAACCATGGCCGGGTTGATGCTTAGCTACCCTCACATGCTGCCGTTCGTGCTGGGCTCGGCGCTGGTCTGGCGAATAGTGGATGGGCTCCAACACCGGGACCAACGGTGGCTGTCTGGTTGGATTGTTGGCTGTATCCTTGGAGCGGTCTTGTGCAGCCTTGCCATACCCCACCGCCTCTGGGCGTTTTATTTATGGATCAGCCAAGCTGTCGCGGATCAGTCCGGCTGGCCCGTTAGGTTTCTCTGGCCGGATTATCTGCTTGGCTTGATCGGCTCCAGCATGGACCAGATCCATGTGGCCTCGCCCCGGACGGGCCTGCGAATCGCGGTGCTAACGAGTTTGACGGCGTTACTTCTCTCCCCATTCAGGACGCTTTCCAAAGTCGGCCGGGGGCGGCTGATTGCGGCCATTGCGGCCATTGGTGCAATTTATGCCTGCGCCCTTGGCTTCGCCCTCACCGATGGGGGCGAGGTATTTGGCAGCTATAAAGCGTTCAAAATTCTCACCTATTTCAGCCCCTTGCTTGCGCTCATCATCGCATCTTGCTGGCTTGGGCTTTGGCAACATGGAGCCGCCGGGCGGGTGTGGGCGGGGCTGTTCCTGGCGGGCTACCTCGCCGTCTGGGGCGAGGGAATCGTTACGATGGTGCGGGGAGATGGCCGGGGTAATGTCTTGGACAATGAAAGCCGAAAACTGGTCGCCTTGGATCAGGCTGACCAATTCACCTCATTGAATATTGTTACCAAAGATTATTGGGCGAGCATGTGGTTGGTGTATTTTTTCCTGGATAAGCAGATTTATCCGGCTTACCGCTCATATTACCCGCCCTCGGGTCTAAGCGGACAGGTCAGTTTTGTAAGTGGCAATTCCAAGTTCGTGGTCACGAAAGGCGCCGCCAGTCACCCGTCCGTCTTTGGCCTGATTTTTTCCCCCACCCCGCAGTTCTTCGCCGGTTACTTGGGGCAAGGCTGGCACGGTCCGGAAAACGACCACGAGTGGATGGGCGCGCAAGGCACTGATGCCGAAATTGTGATCTTTGCGTCTGCGGAAGTGCATGGGATTGACGCGGTCATTCACCTGCAACCCTATCTGCCGGGTAATGCCTACAGCGCCTGGTGGAATGATGAATCTGTCGCGCAAGACTTCACCTCCGACACTTTCCGGCTCAAGCTTGGAGCGGTCCGGCCGGGAAAGAATGTCCTGCTCCTGCGCAGCAAGCTGCCACCGCAAGCCCCGGGTGGTGGCGACCCCCGGCCCATCTGTTTTGGCCTGCGCCGGCTGGAATTAAGCATTACCCATTGACGCGGTTCGGAGTTTAAGAGCCAATATTCTAGAGTGTTTTCCACCCGCTCCATGCTCACGCTCGCTCGCGCCACCTTGTGGCAGGACGCGCCCGTCTACGTGCAGTTTTATATCACGGCCCGCTGCAACCTCACCTGCAAGCAGTGCAATATCATCTACGCCAACTCCGATGTGCGCGAGGCCACCCTCGATGAGATCAAGCGCATGGCGGACAACTTCGCCCGGATGGGCGTGGCGATGGTGCTTTTGACGGGCGGCGAGCCCTTCACCCGGCAGGACCTGCCCGAGATCATCCGCGAGTTCGAATCGCGCGGCGTCCATGTGCGCATGCAGACCAATGGGCTCGCCACCGCCGAGCGCATTCACGAGGTCGTCGCGGCCGGCGGCCGCGACATCTCCATCTCCCTCGACTCCCTCTGGCCGGGCAACCAGGACGACATCAACGGCGGCTTCGCCAAGTCCTGGCACGATGCGCTGCACGCCATGGCGTCGTTCACCAAATACCTGCCGAAGGAAAAGAGCTTCGCCTCGCTCGGCTGCGTGATCCAGCGCGACAACCTCGGCGACATCGAGGATGTCATCCGCTTCGGCACCGAGATCAGCTGGTTCACTTCGCTGGTGCCGATTCATGTCACCACATTCGACCAGCCGATGAATTTCCGGACGTTTGACCAGACCAAGCGCTGGCAACCGGATGAACTGCCCTACGTCAACCGGCTCATCGAGCGCGTCCGCCACATGCGCGGGGAGGGCTACCTCCTGTACGACTCCGACCAATATCTGGACGACATCAAGCGCTTCGCCGCCGAGCAGGCCACCACCTGGCGCCAGCACAACGAAAACGTCTGCGACAGCCCCAACCTCTACTTCGCCGTGCTGCCCAACGGCAATTTTGCCCCCTGCTGCGACTGGCGCCTCGGCTCCGGCATCGCGACCTACGACGCCAAATTTCCCGAGCTCTACCGCAGCAAGGTCTTTCGCGACGAGGTGCTGAAGATCACCAAACCCTGCTCCGGCTGCATGTATGGTAGCTTCCCCGAGATGACCATCTCCATGCGCTACCTCAAGGCGAAGATGGAGCGCATCAAGACCTTCATCACCTCCCCGCCGCCCAAGAAATGGCCGGTCACCTACGAGCAGATGCTGACTATCGCCGCCGGCATTCGCTCCGAGCCGCGCGAGCGCGTTTCCCTCCCCGCTCACCAACGCCGCCTGACCCTCGCCGGGGGCCGGGAGCAGGAAGTCGCCCCACTCGCCTGAACCATGCCGAAGAAGATTCTTTACGAAAGCGCCGTGCACCAGTTCCTCTGGGCCGCCTTGCGACTGCGGCTGCAACTGGCGGAAACCAATGCGCCCGAGGCCGCCCGGCTGGCCGGCTGGCTTAAAGCGCTGGTGATCGAGAACCCCGGCCCCGGCCAGGTCCGCGTCGCCTGGCGCGGCCCGCCGGCCGGCGAACACTTCATCGCGCTCCAGCCCGCCCGGTTCTACACCCGCGGCGACGCCGCGCCGCATTGCCTGAAACAGTCCGCGGCCGGCCTCACCTTTGCGCCCGACCGCATCATGGCGCAAAACCTCGCTTACTTCGACGGCGAGCTCCGCACCGTTCTGACCCGCGCCGGCCTCTTCACCGCCGCGCAGTTGAACGGTCGGATCGGCGCCGGCCGCGATGCCGCGCGCAAGCACGCCGAGGAGATTTTCCACGACGAGTGGGCCGCCGGTGTCGATGTGGCGAAGATCAACGTCCGCCAGATGAACGAGGCCTGCACTGCGCCCGAGATGCGCTACATCCGCCACGCCCTGGGCGACCTGCAGGGCCGCACCCTGCTCGATGTCGGTTGCGGGCTCGGCGAAGCTTCCGTCTACTTCGCCCTGCTCGGCGCCGACGTCACCGCCACCGACATCTCGCCCGGCATGTGCGCCACCGCCGGCCGGCTCGCCGCCGCCAACGGCGTCACTATCTCCACCCACGTTTCCGCCGCCGAGGATCTCGGACTCGCCGCGGACAGGAAATTCGATGTCATCTACACCGGCAACACCCTGCACCACGTTGACCTGGCCGCGACGATGCCGCGCCTGCTCCGGCACCTGCAACCAGACGGCCTGTTCGTCAGCTGGGATCCCGTCGCCTATAACCCCGTCATCAACCTCTACCGCCGCCACGCCACGCAGGTTCGCACCGCGGACGAACATCCGCTCCGTCTGGCAGATATCCGCGCGGTGCAGGCGCATTTCCGCGTGTCCCGCACCCGCTGGTTCTGGCTCAGCACCTTGCTCATTTTTTGCGTCATGGCTGTCGTGCAGCGGCGCAACCCGAACAAGGAACGCTACTGGAAGAAGGTCATAGAGGAGGCCGACCAATGGGCCTGGCTTTACCATCCGCTCGAACGGCTCGACAAATTTCTGCTGCTGATGCCATTACTGCGACCGCTGTGCTGGAATGTGGTCATTGTGGGTCGCGGCCCCAGGTAATTTCATGAGTCCCGCCGGCAAACTCCCCGCCTGCAAGCTCGCCATCGTCGCGCCCTGCTACAATGAGGAGGCCGGCCTGCCTGAGTTTGTCCGCCGGGTGAAGGCCGTGTGCGTCCAGCTGGGCTGCCCGTATGAGATCGTGCTCGTCAACGATGGCAGCCGCGACCGCACGCTGCCCGTCGCCCTCGAACTCGCCTCGCGCGATCCGGTCATCCGGGTCGTCAACCTGCTCCGTAATTTCGGCCACCAGGCCGCCGTCACCGCCGGGCTCGATGTCGCGGAAGGTGACGCCGTGGTGCTCATCGACTCCGATCTGCAGGATCCACCGGAAGTCATTCTCGCCATGGTGGCCGAGTGGCAGAAGGGCGCCAATGTCGCCTACGGGCAGCGCCGTACGCGGGAGGGCGAGACCGCCTTCAAGCTTTTCACCGCCAGATTGTTCTACCACCTGCTGCAGCGGATGACCCAAAGCGACATTCCCGCCAACACGGGTGACTTCCGCCTGATGGACCGGCGCGTGGTTGATGTTCTGCGCAGCATGCGCGAGCGCCACCGCTTCATTCGCGGCATGGTCAGCTGGGTCGGGGGCCGGCAGGTCGCCGTGCCCTACGACCGCAAGGCCCGTTTCGCTGGCGAGACCAAGTATCCGTTCCGGAAGATGTTCGCGTTTGCCGCGGACGCCATCACGTCGTTTTCTGTCGTGCCGCTTCGGCTGGTCACCGGCCTCGCGCTGGTCGTAATCGGCCTCACCATGCTGGCGGCGATGGGCGTGGTTCTCGTCAAATTGACCAACCCGCACTATTTTATCCCCGGTTATCCCTCGATCATTATCACGATTGTGTTTTTCGGCGGCGTGCAGCTGCTGGCCCTTGGCATCATCGGCGAATACCTCGGCCGCATGTACGAATCGATCAAAGCCCGGCCAATCTACATCATCGAGCAGGTTTACGCCCAGCACGACGGCCGGCTCGCGGGCCGGAATCCCTCGCCGGACTCCTGTTCGTTCAGCCCGTTTCCGCCCATGGCGGCTCACCCCTTGAGCCGCCCGGTTCCACCCGCCGAAGCATCACCTCCTCCGGCCTCCCCCTGATCGCCTGGAGCCTGACCCACCGGGCGCAACTGCCTCTTGCGAGGCCGCCGCCGGTTGGCCGGCCGGTCACCCCGGGGGCTGCGGCGCATCAGGGCCTGCGCGGAAACCCAGCCCCGGGCGGTGGACTAATTGGCGATGGCCCACACGTTGCCGACATTGCCGAGATAGACGCTGGAGCCAAAGCTGGTGTCGTTCATCAGCCAGATGAAGATGTCACCGGTCACGGCGTTCTTCCAG
>JANMTJ010000445.1:0-8455 GCA_031390295.1 Oleiharenicola sp. | reverse complement strand
TCGAGGGTGCGGTCGCCGTTCAGGTCGGCGACACAGACGTTGATGGTGCCCGACAGGCTCAGGAGGATCTTGCTCTCGAACCGCCAGCCGCCGAGGTTGCGCATCCAGCGGATCTCGCCCTGGTCGTAGCCGAACTGCCCGACCGCCAGATCGAGGCGGCCGTCGCCGTCGAAGTCCCCGGCCCGGATGTCGGTCACGCGGGCAATGCGCTCGGCGATGACGTGGGTGGTGAATTTCTGCCGGCCGTCGTTCTCCAGGATGAGGACGGAGCCAATCTTGTCGTTGTTGGGGAAGACCTCCCCCATGCAGGACACGAGCAGGTCGAGGTCCTTGTCCCCATCCATGTCCACGGCCTCCACGTGCACGGGCGAGGACAGGCCGGCCATGAGCGTGGATTCGCTGAATTTGCCCGGCTCGGTCTGGCGCAGCCACGTGACCGCGTTGAGTTTGTCATCACAGACCAGGATGTCTGCGCGCCCGTCACGATCGAGATCAACCACGTTGATATGGGAGATCCATGGCTTGCCCTCAAAGGGGTTGCCGATGGACTCCCGACTAAACCGCTCGAGATCCAGCACCAGTTCCGGCTGGCTGGTGGCCCTCGGTTTCGGCGCGGTGGCGGGGCCGCAACCAGCGAGGAGAGCCAGACTACACCGGTCCCAGCCAGAGACCGACCAGGCGGATCGCACCGGGGTTGAGGACGGATTTCATGAAGCAGAGAGCGGTCGCCGGGTCATCGGTCAGGGCTGGGTCAGCGTGATCAATCCCGGCGCGGCCGGCACATCGTGGGTGGAAGTGGTGCCGTCGGGCCAGCGCACCGTGATCCTGCGCGCGGGGGTCGGTTCGGGATGGCCGAAGAAACACGTGGCGCTGGATTGGCTGAAATAACCCGAGCCGGCCTGCACTTCCGCAGTCTGGGTCGTGCCATCGGCCAGCTCGACGGTCAGGCGTGCGCCGACGGCAGTGGGATTGCCGGGGGCGCCCCGCAACCGGACGCCGAAGGAGCGCCGGCCGGCGACTCCGCCGTTGCGGAAAGCGAGGGTTGTGTCGTTGTTGCGACTCACGGCGAAGTCCGGCCAACCGTCGTGATCGAGGTCGAGAACGGCGAGGGCCTTGGCGTCGCCCCGCACGACCAGGCCGCTGTCCACCGGGCTGCGGCAGGTCCAGCCGCCCTCGCCGTCGCCGGCGATGAGCTGGCCGAGGCCACCGTCGAAACGTCCGATGAAGGGGATGGGGGTCGAGGAATTCTGCACGGCAACGATGTCGGCATGACCATCGCCGTCAAAGTCGCCGGCGGCGACGCCCTGGATCGGCGAGATCTGCGCCAGGCGTGGCAGCGGCGCAAAGCGATGCCGGCCGTCGGCCTGGCTCAGGAAGACGCCGCTGCGAAATTCCGTCGCCTGGTAGACCTTGGCGGTGGCGAGTTTCTCGGTCCCGAAGATTTCCTCGATGGTGGCCCGGGCGAAGCTGTCAAAGGTGGGAAACTTCTTCAGGATGGATGGGATCTGGCCACCCAGTTGCCGGCGGTTGCGCCAGGGCACGAGCCGGCCGTTTTCGTAGTGGGCTTCGATCAGCTGGCTGCCGCCGGTGCCGTTGAAGTCGCCGCGGTACAGGACGGCGGGTTCCGTGGGCGTGGCGCGATAGGGGGTGTTGAGCCCGAGGTTACCGGCGACGTAATCGAGCCGGCCATCGCCGTTGAAATCGGCGGCGGCGAGCGAATTCCACCAGCCGCTTCCGCCGCCGGCAAAACCGGCCGCTTCGCTGCGGTCCTCGAATCCCCGGCCGGCCTGGTTGTGCCAGTAACGGATCGTGCCCCACTCGAGGGCGACCAGCAGGTCCGGCCAGCCGTCGTGATCGACATCGGTCCAGAGCGCGGAAGTGACCAAGCCAACCTGACGGAGGCCGGGAGCGACCCGATCGGTGACGTCCTCGAAGCGGCCGCCGACATTGCGCAGCAAGGCGCTCGACGGCGGCAGCGGATACTGGTCAGGTAGGGTGCGACCACCGAGAAAAACATCGAGGCGGCCGTCGCGGTCGAAGTCGCCGGCGACCGCCGCGCCCACGCTGATAGCCAGCGCAGGCAGGGCGTTGGCGGCCGCGGGTTGCAGGCCGGTGGGATTGCTATTCAGGAACAGCCGCGGCTGGTATTCGGGGGAGTTGGCAGGCAGCGCCACGCCCCCGCGGGTCAAGAGCAGATCGTGAGTGCCGTCGCCATCCGCATCGAAGAGGAGGGCCGGGCCGTCGCTCAGCGTTTCCTGCGGGGCCAGACTGTCGGCGTTGGCGACCGTGTAGTGCCCGAGGGAATCGGACACCGCGATACGCGTGGCGTCGCGGGGCGTGCCGCCGAGGAGGATCTCGTCGTGTCCGTCGCCGGTCAGGTCGCCCACGGCGAGGGCGGGCCCGCGGCGGTTCTGGCGGAAAGGCAGGAGCGGCTGGTGGACGAGCTCGTTGATGGGATTTTCCCGCACGGTGAACGCCAGCCCGGCGGCCTCGCTCACTTCGGCAAACTGGCCGGTGGGCCGCGCCTTGGGTTGAAGCGCGGGCGGGGGCGAATCCGGCTCCGTGATGGTCAGGTGCTGGTCGGCGGCGACATCCCGGAAAACTTGAACATGTCCGCTGGGCCAGGTGACGGTCAGCTGGCGGATGACGGTTTCCCCGCCGAGGCCGAAATGGACGACCGGCTCGGAACTGGAAAGGTAGCCGCGGGCGAGAAACAACTGGCGCACCTGCGGGCCCGCGGCCGTTTCGATGCGGATCGTCGCGCCAATACCGAAGCGGTTGGACCGGGTGCCCTCCAGGGCGATGACCAGCCGGTGGCCGTAGGGGGCATCGTTGCGCAGGACGGTGGCGCCTTTCTGGTAATTGGTGTAGACGAGGTCGAGGTCGCCGTCCCCGTCCAAGTCACCGCAGGCCGAGCCGAAACTGACGCCAACCTCATCCAGGCCCCAAGCAGGGCCGATGCTGGCAAAACGCAGGCCGCCCAGATTGCGGAAGGCCAGGTTCGCTTCATTCAAGACCGGGCTGCTTTTCAAGGTGCGGATGCGCTCGGCGGAACTTTCCGCTGTCATTGCCCGGAGCATCAGGTCGGCATTGTGGGACTCGCGGTGCATGCCGTTCGTGCAATGCAGGTCGAGGCGGCCGTCGTTATCGAGGTCATCCAGGCGCACGGACCAGGTCCAGTCGGTCGCGTCCACGTCGCTGAGAAAGGCGGTCTCAAGCATGGCACCGGTGCCGGTGTTGACGTAAAGCGCGTTGTGGAGGTATTGCGGGGCCGAACCGTCCTCGGTAAACTCCCGGGTCTTGCCCCGGTGATCGGCCATCGTGCGCAAGTCTTTCTCGGGGGTGGAGGCGGCCATGTCGGCAACGAAGAAGTCCATCAGCCCATCGTTGTTGATGTCGCCGGCATCGGAGCCCATCGAGGAAAACGGCATATGTGGTACGACCTGGTTGATGATGTTGGTGAACGTGCCGTCACCATTGTTGCGATAGAGCTGGTCCGGCACGGTAAAGTCGTTGGCGACATACAGGTCCGGCCAGCCGTCCTGGTCGTAGTCCCACCACGAGGCAGAGTGACCCTGCGTGAGCCCGCTGATTCCGGCGCGGTCCGTCACGTCGGTAAAGGTGCCGTCGCCATTGTTGTGGAAGAGATGGTCGCGCTGCCCATCGGGCGATTTCTCGGAGCTCAGCAGGTTGGTCTGGAGATAGACATCGAGCCAGCCGTCGCGGTCATAGTCGCAGAAGGAGGCCATGCCGGAGGCGTCGGAGACGGCGAGGCCGCGGGCGGCGGCCTCTTCCTTGAAGGTGCCGTCACCCTGGTTGATGAAAAGCCAGTTGGGCGCGGCGAAGCGGCAGACATAAAGGTCGAGGCGGCCGTCGTTGTTCGCGTCGGCGAAGGTCGCGCCCTGTTTCCATTCCTCCAGCGGGGCCGATTCCTTGGCGTCGGCGGGAGTCGGTCCCTTGATCTCGGTCGACCCCGGAGCGGCCCAGCCGGCGGCGCGGGCGAAGCCGGCGCGATCGGTAACATCCTCGAATTTCCAGTTGCCCAGGTTGCGAAAAAGGCGGCAGGGCTGGGTCTTGCTGACGATGAAAACATCGGGCCGGCCGTCGCCATCGTAGTCCCCGATGGCCACTCCCGTACCAATAGGACCGACATCGAACTCGTGGTACCGCTCGGTCCACATGCGGGGATCGAGGTAGGGGTTGCCGGTGATGATGCCGGTCTGCTCGGCGGACAGCGGGGTGAAGAGGGTTGTGCCCCCGGGTCGGCCGGGTGCGGCTAGCGGGGTTGAAACCAGGCCGGCAGGAGCGGCGTGAACCGCCAGCGCTCCGGTCCAGAACGCCAGCAATCGGAGGGTGGCCCGCCACGACGTGCAGTGCTCGCACAACAAGAGGGGGCTGACTGCAAAATACCGCTTGGTCATGGGTCGGTTCTGGCCTTGCAGTCAGCCATCCGGCCGACGGTGAAGCAAGGAAAGTCACGAGTAGCGGCGGCAGGCATCCGGAGGCGGACGGGCCGGGAGCGGGCAAGCCGGCCCGGATGCAAGATGGGTAGGCCGGCCACTGATTTGGTGCAAAAAAATGGCGCCGGGGTAACCGGCGCCATGCGAATCGAAGCCGAACTCAGATCAGAACGAGAACGTGTTGGTGAGCGCCCAATTCATGCCTTCGGTTATGCGCTGGGCCGCAATGGTTCCGTCCGGATTGGCGGAGATCGGCGTGAGGCCGGCCGATTCACCGACATTGCGCAGGTTGAGCTGGATGCGCCATTTGATTTTCTCGCTGAGCTTGCGGTCGTAGCCGACCCAGAGGTCGAGGTGTTTTTCAGTCTCGCCGAAGAGGGGCTTCGTCACATCCAGGCCGGACATGTCGCCCTTGAGCCCGTAACCGTGGATCTGCTTGTCCTGCCAGCGCACGACACCGCCGACATTGAAGCCCTTGGCTTTGCCCTCCCGGAAGTTGTAATTGCTGATGAGACTGTAGCTCCAGGGCCGCAGCTCGGGTACTTGGAAGCCGATCGATTCCCGCTGGAACTCCACCGCCGAGATGATGTTGTCCGAGTAGTAGCGGCGGAGGTTGTTGTCGCCGCCCCACCACAACCGGAGGTCGCCGGCCGGGCCCTGCAGCTTCGACCATTGCGTGTTGATGAAGTCGATCATCGGCTGGCCCAGGTTCTCCCGGTAGGCATTGGTCTTCGAGGCGTTGAGCTGGATGTTCCAGCCCTGGGTGGGCTGCCAGTTGAGCTCGATTTCATAGCCCTTCGAGGTGTTATCGATGGTGCCGTTGGGGCTGATGCCGCTGATCTGGCCGTTGTTCGCCGAGGAGAACCCGGTGGTGTAGGTGCCCACCGCAAAGCCGCTGGCCTGCGCCGCGGCGACAAGCGGTTGGATGTTGCCGCTCGACCGCCATGTCGCATAGGCGGTCTTGAGCGCCGGCACGTTGGCCCCGATCGCGTAGTTCGTGAAGAACTGCGCGTCGATTCCCGCCATCCAGGCATCCATGGCGGCCAGCTGCCTGACGGAACTGGCGTGGCTCTGGAACAAGGCCGTGCTGGGGGCGTAGGTGCCGTTTTCGTTGCCCCAGGCATTGTCGTCCACCATGGCCCAGTTCCAGTGCCAGGCCTGGTTGGGATCAAGCCCGGCGCGGCCGAACGCATTCATCAGCGTGTTGGCCGTGCCCCAGGCTTCGAGCTGGTAGAGGTAATACTGGTTGCCGCCCAGGATCGACGCCCCGCCGGGCAGGTTGGCGTTCTTCACGATGGTCTTGAAGTGGCCGACCTTGAGGCTGAGCTTGTCGTCGAACGCGCTCACGACAATGCCGTAGTCCTTGCTCGAGGCGGACGGGTTGTCCAGCGGCTGGCCGTCGTAATTATAGCGGGCTTCGACCCGGTTGTTCTCGCCATGGTTGTAGTAGGCGCTGATGCCGGAGAGGACCGGGACGTTTTTGATCCACGCCTTGGGCATGTGGGCGACGACGCCCCACGAGGTGGTCCGGCCGGTGTTTTCGAGGACTTGTTCGGTCTCGTCCACTTCGGTCTCGGAAATTCCCGTCGCGCTCTTGGCCGCCGTGGCGGTAAAGGTGCGGAGCTTGTCCTTGCGTACACCCACGGTCGGCACAATGTTGTCGCCGAAAAGGTGGCCCTGCCACACGACACCGACCGAATCGACAATCTGATCGGTCACGCCGTAGCTGGTGGCGAGCTGGGCCTGATCACCAGCGTCGGCATTGAGAATGGAGACCAGGGCGTTCGTGCGTCCCGTGTAATTGGCCGGATTTCTGGCCTGGATGTCGGCCGGATCCCCGAGCAGGTTGGTCCAGGGCGCGGCCGGATTCACGTAGCCGGGATCAGACGGGTTCAGCGAAGGCTTCCATTGGGTCTTGAAATAATCGACTGAATAGGAGCCGGACGGGTTGTAGTAGGTATCGATCGGCCCGAGGTGGAGTCCTTGCGCCGAGTTTCTGCCGAACAGCGGATCGCTCAGGTAGATGATCGGGGTGATGCCCCGGGTGGCTCCGGTGAGTTGGGTATCCTCGCCCGAGACGGAGAGGCTGTAGGCCCAGGCATAGGGCACCGCGCTCGGAGCCCATTGCGTAAGCGCTTCGTGGCGCTCCTCGCGCGAGGCCAGGCCCGTGAAGACGTGCCGGCCGATGCTGCGCGCCAGCACTGACTCCCGCTTGAAGACATCTTCCGCCCGGAATTCCCCGAAGGTCGTCAGGCGGAAGTTTTCGCGATCACGCTCCGTGCGGTTGTTGTTCGAGAATCCGCCCCCGGTGTAAGCCGCGCCGGCCATCGGATTGGCATAAGGCTGCGCCGCCGTGGGCGTGAAACCAGGGACGCTGTAGGAGCTCGTATCGATGAGATTGCCGGCCGTGCGCGTATACTGGCTGAGCTGATTCTGCAGGTTCTTGTTAACGTCGATCGAAACATAAGCCCGGTTCCAGGTCGCGCCTGTCCGCCACTCCTCGTAATTCTGCTTGTCGTAGACGAACTCCAGGCCGAAGCGGTTGTCCATGAAGGTTTGCGAGAGCGAGATGCTGGAGGAGTCCCACCGTTGACGTTCCCGCTTGTTGTCTCCGTCGATCAGGTTGTTGTAAAAATCGAAAACCGACGGGTCGGTCAGGGACTGGTCCTTGTAATAGCCGCGTGAGGCCAGCGGGAAGCGCCTCGCCGCCTCTGCGACGCCCTCAACCTCGTCGATCTTGTTGATCGAAAGTGCATAGGTGTTCAGTCCGCCGACGCGCAGCGGGGAACCGTAGGGAATGGAGATGGGGTTGTTGCCCGGCACGCCATTCGCATTCAATGCGCCGGGAAAGGCGCGCGGGGCCTGGCGTGAGACGAAAAAGGGCTGCGCATCGCCGTTCATGAACCAAAAGCCGATGCCGCCGTTGTTGAGCGCGCCGCCGTCGACCCCCCCCATGCCCGGTTGGTAGGGCAAGGGATTCAGCACGGCCGAGGCCGCGGAAGCCAGTGAACCACGGCCCGGGTCGCCACCGCCCGTCTGGCTCCAGAGGAACATGTCGTAGACCTTCTTGCCAAAGCCGATCTTGTTATTCACGCCGTCGCCGGCGGCATCCTCGAACCACAGCGAAATGCCGTCCTCGGGGGGCAGCATGCGGGGGCGGTTGGCCGTGATGCTGGCCTTCTCGTAGTTCGCCCGGATGTTGAGCTTGCTGGCCCAGCTCTTGGGCAGAACCTGCGGCTGGAAGATGGCCGAAACGAAGCCGCGGCGCTCGTCATTGAAGGCCGGCTCCTGCCGATATTTCTGGTCGGTGAGGAGACCCGCGAAGCGGACGGCCAGCAGGTCATCGACTAGTTCCACGTTGTAGTCGGCCACCCAGCGCAGCGAATGATACGTGCCGTACTGGTTCTCGACCTTGCCGTGGTTGCCGTTAAAACGCGCCTGGATCGTGTTCGCGTTGATGATGCCCGCCGGACTGCCGACGCCGAACAGGATCGAATTCGGGCCGCGCTGGATTTCCACGCGGTCGATGTTATAGCTGTCCCACGGAATGTCCGTGAGCATGAAGTTGCGCGTGTTGTCAGCCGAATCCAATCCCCGCACGCGGGTGTTCTGGTTGGGCGAGAGCAGCGTGCCGCGGTCGCTGGCACCTTGCGAGTTGCCGAAGCCACCCCAGTTGCCGAACAGTCCGCCTACCTCCGTGTTGGTCGTGTAGGTCAGCAGGCTCTGGTTGTTGTTCGCGGCCGTGTCCTTGAGGAACTGCGAGGTGACCACGCTGATCGGTGAGGCGATATCGCGCAGCTCGGTCCGGAGGCGGGAACCGGCGAGGGTGCTTTTGGCTGCATAGCCAGAGGTATCTTCGGAGGCTTCCACGACGAAGGGGGAGAGAACGAGGATCTCTTCCGACTCCGGGGGATTTTGGCCCGAGGCGGGGTTCGTGACTTGGGCGGGGGCAAAGCCGGTGATCGTGCCGAGCAAAAGCAGGGCGGCGATCCTGG
>JANMTJ010000421.1:0-2274 GCA_031390295.1 Oleiharenicola sp. | reverse complement strand
CCGCGGATGTGTTCGGGGTACCCATGCAGGCCCCGGACACCGGGCATGAGTTTGGTGGGGATGCCTTCAGCGGGGAAATGGTCCGGGTGAGCGGCATTGTCACCAGTCAGCCCACGCGGAGACTGGTCTTCGTGCGCGACCAAACGCAAAGCCTCGAAATCCGTCTGCAGCGGCCCATGGTGCTGCAGACGGGTGATAAGATCGAGGCGGTGGGGTTTCCCGAAATTGGTCCCATCCAGCCCATCCTGCAACACGCGCTGGTGCGGGTGACGGCATCCGGGCCGGCCCCGGCCCCACACCGGCTCAAGGCTGCGCAGATGCTGGACTTCCGGTACGAGGCCGATCTGGTCGAGGTGGAGGGGGAACTGCGGGAAATTTACCGCCATAATGAGGGCTTGGTCATGCTGCTCGCCGACGAGGGCAAGGTGTTCAATGTGGATCTGGATGCGAGACTGGTGGCACAGGATGCCCTCCTGCCGCCCCCCGGCAGCCGGCTGTCACTCGTGGGGATCTGCCAGATCGATCGGGTCACACCGCCCGACCGGTATCAGATTGTTGCCCCCGCCTCGGTCCGCTTGCGCCTGCGCTCGCTGGAAGACGTGCGCGTGCTCTCCCGTCCGTCCTGGTGGACCCCCCGCCGTCTGCTCACGGCCGTCGCGCTGCTCAGCGTGTTCGCTCTCGGTGCCCTCGGCTGGATCTGGACCCTGGACCGCCGCGTGCGGGTCCAAACCCGGATCATCATCGGCGGCGTGCAGAAGGAGGCCATGCTGGAGGAGCGCAACCGCATCGCCCGAGAATTTCACGACACGCTGGAGCAGCAGCTGGCCGGAGCCACCATTCTGCTCGATGCCATCGCCACGATCGTGATGGTGGAGCCGCAGCGTGCGCAGGAGGAACTCACGACCGCCCGCGCCATGCTGCGCCACAGCCTCGACGAGGCCCAGCAGGCCGTGGCCGATCTGCGGAACAACGACCTGTTCGAGTGTGAACTCAAACCGCTGATCGAGGATGCCGTCCGGGAGCGTCTGCGGGCCACCACCATCGAGGCGGATTTCCACTCCGAGGGCACCTGGCCGGAACTGGATACCGTGGTCAAGAAACACATCCTGCGCATCGTCCAGGAGTCGGTGACCAACGCGATCAAGCACGCGGCTCCGACCCGCATTGCGATCCATATGCTCGCCGCGCAGGATCGCCTCGAATTGCAGGTGGTCGACAACGGGTGCGGCTTCGACTTGCTGGGCCGCGAACGCCGGGCGCCGGGTGAGTTTGGCTTGCTCGGGCTGCAGGAACGGGCGGAAAAGATTGGCGCCCGGCTCACAATCCAAAGCATACCCCAGCAGGGCACGACCATCGCCCTTTCCCTGCGATTCAACCCCGCCGCCCTGAGCGCATGACTCCGCCGAAACTAAGGATCCTGATCGTCGACGACCACGCCCTCGTGCGGATTGGCCTCCGAACCTCCCTCGAGATGGAGAAGGATATCAGCGTCGTCGCGGAAGCCGGTACGGGGGAGCAGGCCATTGTCCATTACCGGACGCACCGGCCGGACATTGCCCTGATTGACCTGCGCCTGCCGGGCATGGATGGGATCCAGACCACCGCGGCGCTTTGCCGGGAGTTTCCCCAAGCCCGGATCATAGTCATCTCCACCTTCAAGGGGGGCGATGACATCCTGCGGGCGATGCAGGCCGGGGCCAAAACCTACCTGCCCAAATCGGTGCAACGCGAGGAGCTGATCAGCGCGATCCGGGCGATTTCCCGCGGGGAGACCTATCTGCCGAACATCGTGGCCAGCCGGCTGGCCGAACGGCTCCGCCGGCCGAATCTGACCGTGCGTGAACTCGAAGTGCTTCGTTTGGTCGCCGCGGGCAACAGCAACAAGGCGATCGCCTCCGCCCTATCCCTGGAGGTCGGCACGGTGAAGTTGCATGTCGGAAAAATCCTCGAAAAACTTCGGGCCAAGGACCGGACTGAAGCCGCGACCATCGCGATCCAGTGCGGCATCGTCTGGCTCGATTAGTCCGTGGATACGGCCCCAGGCGATCGGCCGCTCCGACCGGGCGGTTTTAGTGTTGGCTGGCGGCAGGCCGCTGCCACACCGTCCGACTTCCGTAAAATCACATGATCGACTGGACCCACTGGCACAATGAACCCATCCTGATCGGGGGGCTCATCTTCCTGGGGTGGCTCTATGCCATCCTGACCGGACCATGGCGGTCCCGCCTTGCCCCCGGTGCGCGCTTTCCCCGGGGCCACGCCATCCGGTTTTAT
>JANMTJ010000389.1:0-3362 GCA_031390295.1 Oleiharenicola sp. | reverse complement strand
GCGACGCGCGGCTTCTCCATCGGCCATGTCGCCCCCGAGGCGTTCGTGGGCGGGCTCATCGCCTTCGTCCGCGAGGGTGACACCATCGAGATCGACGTGCCGACCCGCAAACTGTCGGTCGAGATCGCGGCCGCCGAGCTGGCCCAGCGCCGCCAGGGCTGGAAGGCCCCGGCCCCGCGCTACACGCGCGGCGTCATGGCCAAATACGCCAACACCGTCTCCTCGGCCGCCCACGGTGCGGTCACCTCTTAACTTTCACTCATCCACCCCAACCAGGGAACTCTATGAAACTCACCGGAGCAGAAATCATTTGGGAATGCTTACAGAAGGAAGGCGTCACTGTCGTGTTCGGTTATCCGGGCGGCGCCATCCTGCCGACCTACGACGCGATGACCAAGTATCCCAAGATCCATCATGTGCTCGTCCGCCACGAACAGGGCGCCACTCACATGGCCGACGGCTACGCCCGCGCCAGCGGCAAGGTCGGCGTCGCCATCGCGACCTCCGGCCCCGGCGCGACCAACATGGTCACCGGCATCGCCACCGCGATGATGGACTCGTCCCCCATCGTGTGCATCACCGGCCAGGTGGGCTCCAAGGCGATCGGCACCGACGCCTTCCAGGAGACCGACGTGACCGGCGTCACGCTGCCGATCACCAAGCACAATTACCTCGTCACCAAGCCCGGTGACATCGCCCGCGCCATCCGCGAGGCGTTCTACATCGCCAGCAGCGGCCGGCCCGGCCCGGTGCTCATCGACATCACCAAGGACGCGCAGCAGATGACCACCGAGTTTGACTGGGAGGCGGCCGCGCCCAAGCTGCCCGGTTACCGGCCCACGCACCGCGCCCCGACTTCCGAGTTTGCCCGCGCGGCCGAGCTGATCAATGCCGCCAAGCGTCCGCTCATCCTCGCCGGCCAGGGCATCCTCAAGTCCGGCACAAGGGACGAGGTGCTCAAGCTCGCCAAGACGGCCGGCATTCCCATCACCACCACCCTGCTCGGCATCGGCGTGATTCCCGCCTCGTCCGAGTTCAACCTCGGCATGATGGGCATGCACGGCGAGGCCTGGGTCAACGAGGCCATCCAGCAGGCCGACCTGCTCATCGCCCTCGGCATGCGCTTCGACGACCGCGTGACGGGCAACCTCAAGACCTACGCGCTCAACGCGAAGAAGATCCACGTCGATATCGACCCGACCGAGATCAACAAGAACGTCCCGGTGGACGTCGCCTTGATCGGCGACCTTCGGGAGGTCCTCGCCGAGATCCAGCCGCAGATCAAGAAGGCCGACCACGCCGAGTGGTGGGCGACCATCAAGTTGTCCCGCGGCGATGCCGCCGTGCGCGACATCCAGAGCCTGCCCGACAGCGGCCACCTCTACGCCGCCCACGTCATCAACGACCTCTGGCGCCTCACGCAGAAGCGCGACACCATCGTCGTCACCGACGTCGGCCAGCACCAGATGTGGGAAGCCCAGTATTACCGCCACGAGAAGCCCCGCTCGCTCATCACCTCCGGCGGCCTCGGCACCATGGGCTTCGCCCTGCCGGCGGCCATCGGCGCCAAGTTCGCCTGCCCCGACAAGGACGTGTGGGTGGTGGTCGGCGACGGCGGCTTCCAGATGACCTCGTGCGAACTGGCCACGGCCGAGCAGGAGGGCATCAAGGTCAATGTCGCCATCATCAACAACTCGTTCCTCGGCATGGTGCGCCAGTGGCAGGAGTTCTTCTACGACAAGCGCTACGCCGCCACGCCGATGACCGGCCCCGACTTTGTGAAGCTCGCCGAGGCCTACCGCCTGACCGGCAAGCGCGTCAACAAGCGCGGCGATGTCGCCCAGTGCGTCAACGACACCCTCAAGCAGAAGGGCACGGTCGTCATCGACTTCGTCGTGGAGAAGGAGGACTCCGTGTTCCCCATGGTCCCCGCCGGCGCCGATCTCGACAAGATGATCCGCCGCCCGAAGCAGGACGTCATGCTGGAGTCCGGCTCCGACAAGGAGTGGGAAATGCCCGCGGCCAACCGCGCCGCCCTCAAGGTCGCCAGCGTCCGCGCCGTGAAGGCGAAATCCGCCAAGGCCGCCGTGCCCGCCCGCAAGGGCGCCAAAACCCGCCGCTAACCACTACCCGTCATGGCCAAACATACCCTCATCGCCTACGTGGAAGACGTGCCCGGCGTGCTCAACCGCGTCGCCTCGCTCTTCCGCCGCCGCAACTTCAACATCGACTCGCTCACGGTGGGCGGCACCGACCAGCCCGGTGTCTCGCGCCTGACCGTGGTGGTCGACGCCACCGAGGCCGGCGCCCGCATCGTCGAGGCCAACCTCTACAAGCTCGTCAACGTCCTCCGCGTGGACGACCTCACCCACAAGGCCTCGCTCACCCGCGAGCTCGGCCTCGTGAAGGTCCAGGTCACGCCTGAGACCCGCGCCCAGGTGCTGCAGCTGGTCGATGTCTTCCGTGCCCGCGTGGTCGATGTCGACGAGAAGACCATCACCGTCGAGGTCACCGGCACCCCGGAGAAGATCGGCAAATTCGAGCTCGTGCTCCGTCCCTACGGCATCGCGGAGATGGTGCGCACCGGCGCCGTCTCGATGGCCCGCGGCCACGAGCAGGTCTCGTCCGCGCCACCGCTCGTCCGCACGGCCCGGTCCGCCGCCGACGGCCACGACAACCCGGGCATCTCCATGTCGGTCTGACTTCAAAACCACCACAACTGTCATCCTGAACGCAGTGAAGGATCCAGCAGCACAACCGCACCGTTCATGATTCTGGATTCTTCGCTTCGCTCAGAATGACGAAACAAAATCAACTCCCCCTCATTTTATCACCATGGCTAAAATCTACTACGACAAGGATGCGAACCTCTCGCTCATCCGCGGCAAGAAAGTTGCGATCATCGGCTACGGCTCCCAAGGCCACGCCCATGCGCTTAACCTCAAGGACAGCGGCGCAAAGGTGCGCGTCGGCCTCGGGGCCAGCAGCAAGTCCGTCGCCAAGGCCCAGAAGGCCGGGCTGACGGTCGGACCCGTCGGCGCGGTCGCCGCCTGGGCCGATGTCATCATGATCCTCGTGCCGGACCATATCCAGGCCCGCCTCTACCGCGAGGAGATCGCCCCGAACCTCACCGCCGGCAAGATGCTGATGTTCGCCCACGGCTTCAACATCCGCTTCAAGGGCATCGTCCCGCCGAAGAACGTGGACGTGACCATGATCGCCCCCAAGTCCCCCGGCCACCGCGTGCGCGAGGTGTTCCAAGAGGGCGGCGGCGTCCCCGGCCTCATCGCCGTCTACCAGAACGCCACCGGCAACGCCAAGAAGCTCGCGCTGTCCTACGGCCGCGGCATCGGCTGCACCCG